>JACCTM010000126.1 GCA_013812385.1 Geodermatophilaceae bacterium
GCAGTGCCGTGGCACCGCGCTGCCTGGCCATCTGCACCGCCGCCGCGGACACGTCGATGCCCAGTGCGCTGATCCCGGCTTCGGTCAACGCCGCGCTGAGCCGCCCCGGGCCGCAACCGACATCCAGGGTGTTGCGGGTGCAGTGGGCCAGCAGGATGTCGTCATCCCGGCTGGCTGGCTCCAGCCAGCGAGTGACCCCCAATCGGAGGTCGCGCCCGGTGTCATCGACGGCTCGGCAGCGGCGGTTGGTCAGGGCCTGCGCATAGACCAGCCCTGGATCCAGACCGGTGTCCCTGATCGTGTCCGCGTGGTTCATCCCACTCCTTGACATCTGAGTTCGGCCGACACGTGCAGACCGACGTGCTCGGCGGCAATGACTTTGGCGTCGTCGAGAGTGTCGAGATCGCGCAGGGCGCCCACCAGTCCGACTCGTGCCCCGGCGCCCCGAAGTGCGGTGAGGGTGAGCTCTCCGGTGTCCGAACGGGACATCGGTACGTCGGCCAGCACCGCGGCGTGAGCGGGATCAGAGCCACCGCACACCCACCAGCCGCCGTCCTCGGCCGGGCCCAGCACGGCGTCGACGTCGGGCTGACAGAGCAGGCGTGCGCTGTCCTGGAGCAGGGCCGCTGTCACATGTGGGGTGTCCATGCCGATCTGCAGGATGTGACCGGCCCGTCCGTTCGCCGTACGAGTGTGGGCATCGGCGTGGGCCTGGGCCAGCCGATGCCCCAGGTCGCCTGATGACTGCCCGATCACCGTCCAGTGCGCGACCTCATGGCGAAGGTCTGCGGTGTCCACGACTCCGGTGTCGGACAGGTCGCCTGCCAGCGCAAGGATGCGGTGATCGAAGACCGTCCCGCAGACGAGGAGGGTGTCGAGCAGAGCAGCCGCGGCCACCCGCGCAGCCCCGACCGCACCCAGATCGGCGGCTAGCCGGGTCTTGACCGCACCGGGACGAGGAGCCTTGGCGACGACCAGAACGGTGACGTCCGGACACCCGTTCACGGCATCGCCGCAGCGAAGTCGCGCAGCGCCCGAGCGGTTCCGGCGATGGAGCCGGTGACCTTGGAACGCCCGGCCGTACGCGGTGCATAGTCCACGTCGACCTCGCGGACCTGCCATCCGGCCCGCGCAGCGCGTACCAGCAGCTCGATCGGGTAGCCGAAGCGTCGGTCTTCGACACCGAGTTCCAACAGCGCGAGCCGGCGGGCTACCCGGACCGGGCCCAGGTCGTGGATGGGAATCCCGGTTCGGCTGCGCAGCCGCGCCGCGAGCACCGCATTGCCGGCCCGCGCGTGCCAGGCCCAGGCACCTCTGGCGGTGACGCGGCGGCGACCCACGATGAGGTCGAGGCCGCCGCCTTCCGGGCTGCTGTCCGGGCCGTGAGTCGACTCCGCGTAAGCCGGCGTTGCTTCGAGCAGAGCCACCATGGCCGGCAGCTGCTCGGGGTCGATCGAGCCGTCGGCGTCGAGGAAGCAGACGATGTC
Source organism: Geodermatophilaceae bacterium (assembly GCA_013812385.1). Taxonomy (GTDB): domain Bacteria; phylum Actinomycetota; class Actinomycetes; order Mycobacteriales; family Geodermatophilaceae; genus JACCQS01. The sequence goes on from JACCTM010000126.1 coordinate 1,488, forward strand.
GGTGTCGGCGGCAAGCAGCCCGGCGTGCACTGCCGCTCCATAGCCGGGGTTTGCTTCGAAGACGACCGCGGCGCCATGGCGCCGCGCGACCGCAGCTGTGTCGTCGGTCGAGGCGTTGTCGACCACGACGACCTGGTAGCCGGCTGGAATCCGCTGCAGTACCCCAGGAAGGGCACCCGCTTCGTCGCGCGCGGGCAGGACGACGGTGACCGACGGTGGAGTCGGTTCAACCCGATGCTCATCGACCACGTAAATCACTGTAGGGCGTTGCGCCGCACACGCTGAGTTCGGTTGCTCTTACCAATCGGTGACGTTCACCTCGAGTGGTCGGGGCTGTGACCATTTGCTGAACGGCCCGGACCTGACCGATGGTTGTCCGGCTGATCCCTAGGCTCATACCCATGCCCGCCGCGACCCGCCAGCCGGAGCTGGCCCGGTGGTCCCTGCGCGCGGAGCTGATCCCGGCCGGACTCGGCGCTGCGCTGGTGTTGGCGGCGCTGGTGACCGAGCCGCTCTGGGGCGACGTGCACTCTCGCTTCCCGCCGTTGAGCGCCTCCCTCGACCCGGCCTTCGGACCGGGCTTGCTGCTCGCGGCATCGGTGGCCGTTCTGACCATGCTCCACGGGCCGCGCTTGGCTCAGGTCCTGCCGTGGCGCCGACTGCTGT
>JACCTM010000129.1 GCA_013812385.1 Geodermatophilaceae bacterium
GCCAGTACGGCGCCGTCGGTTGTCCCGGGGCGGCGGCAACGACGAAGGCCGGCAGCAGCCCGAACGCGACCGCGTACGGCACGACCGAGACCACCGTTGCCTTGAGCCAGAAGTTGTAGGCCCAGGCGGCTGCGACCGCGCTCAGATGCAGCACGCCGGGAGCCGCCCCGACCGCAAGGGACAGTACGACGCAGGCGATCGCGGCCAGCAGCGTCGCAAAGCCGACGACTCTGGCGGAGACCGCCCCGTTGGCAAGGGGTTTGTCCCTACGGCCGCTCTTTCGGTCACGATCCCGGTCACGCCAGTCGTTGCTCCAGCCGATGGACAGTTGACCGGCCGCGACTGCTGATGTCACCAGCAGGGCCCGGGGCAACTCGAGGTCGGCGGCAATCGCCAGCAGGAAGCCGACCACGGTCACCCCGAGAGCGGGGGCCGGGTGGGCGCAACGGGCCAGATTTCCGGCGTAGGAGACCGGGCCACCCATATCGACTACCCTCCTGTCAAGTGCCTGAGCAACTCAAAACTGCCTTATGACCTGCGTGAACGTCCCGAACGTCCTTTCGGGAGAGTCGGCGGCGGCTGGTATCCTCGGGTCAGCGAAAGGGGTCCATCCACATGGGATTCACCGTCGGCGAGACCGTGGTCTACCCGCACCACGGCGCTGCACTTATCGAAGCTATCGAGACCCGCATGATCAAGGGCGTCGAAACCGCCTATCTCGTGCTGAAGATTGCCCAGGGGGACCTGACCGTTCGGGTGCCTGCGGACAATGCAGAGGAAGTCGGCGTCCGCGATGTCGTCGGCCAGGAGGGCCTGAACAAGGTCTTCGAGGTCCTGCGGGCCCCGCACACCGAAGAGCCGACCAACTGGTCGCGTCGGTACAAGGCCAATCTCGAGAAGCTGGCCTCTGGCGATGTCAACAAGGTCGCCGAGGTCGTACGGGACCTCTGGCGTCGTGACAAGGACCGGGGGCTGTCGGCCGGAGAAAAGCGGATGCTGTCCAAAGCCCGCCAGATCCTGGTCAGCGAACTCGCCTTGGCCGAAGGCACCAACGAGGACAAGGCCGAGATCGTGCTCGACGAGGTTCTCGCTTCCTAGTTCACTCGGCTCACTCGAACGATCTCCGGCTCAGATGATGACCACCTCCTGCTGGGGGGTGGTTGTCGCTGCCGGGCGCGGTGAGCGCTTCGGTGGTGACCGACCCAAGGCCCTGATCGAACTCGCGGGGCGGCCGTTGGTCGTGCACGCGGTCCGAGCGTTGCGCGAAGGCGGATGCGCCGGGATCGTGGTGGCCGCTCCGGCTGACCAGGTCGGTGTGGTGGCGGGTCTGTGGGGCGAAGCCGAGGTGAATTGCGCCGTGCCGCCGATCGAGGCCGACGACGATGTTCCTGGGCTGCCCTCCGCGCACGACGTCCTTGTCGTCGGGGGCGGTTCTACCAGGCAGGCGTCGGTGCGCGCTGCCTTGGCTGTGGTGCCTGATGACGCCCGGTGGGTGCTGATTCACGATGCTGCACGGCCGCTCGTGTCCGCGTCTGTCGTGGCTGCCGTGGTTGCCACGCTCGAGGCCGGGGCTCCCGCGGTCATCCCGGTCCTGCCGGTGATCGACACGATCAAGTCGGTGAACGCGGCGGGGGAGATCACCGCGACCGTGGACCGCTCCGGTTTGTATCGCGCACAGACCCCGCAGGGATTCGAACGTGCTCTGCTTGTCCGGGCGCTGGACCAGGCCGTCCGGCGTGCCAAGGACGTCACCGACGATGCTGCCGCGGTGGCCGCTTTGGGTGTACTCGTGACAACAGTGCCTGGCGACGAGCGCGGCATGAAGATCACCACTCCGGCCGATCTGATCACCGCCGAAGCCCTGCTAGCCGCGGCTGAATTTCGCCGATGATGCCCTCTGTGGGTTCGGTGATGCGGGTCGGGCTCGGCGTTGACGTGCACCCGATCGAAGTGGGCCGTCCGTGCGCGCTGGCCGGTCTCATCTGGCCGGATGAGGACGGTTGCTCCGGGCACTCGGACGGTGACGTCGCCGCGCACGCGCTGGTCGATGCGCTGCTGTCGGCGGCCGGGCTCGGTGATCTGGGTGAGGTGTTCGGAACGACGGATCCGCTCTGGGCCGGCGCCAGTGGGGTCGACCTGCTCCGCGCCGCCATGGAGCGACTCACCGCCGACGGCTGGGAGGTCACCAACGCCGTTGTGCAGGTGATCGGCAACAACCCGCGAATCGGCCCACGCCGCGACGAGGCCCAGGTCGCGCTGTCGGCCGTACTTCGGGCTCCGGTCAGCGTGTCCGCCACCACGACCGACGGTCTAGGTCTCACCGGGCGGGGAGAGGGCCGCGCTGCCATGGCCACGGCGCTGCTCGTGCCGCGTCCGTAGACTCGCCGGGTGCCATTGCGTCTGTACGACTCCGCCACGCGACAGCTGCGGGACTTCGAGCCGGTTCGACCGGGCCAGGTCGGGATCTATCACTGCGGCCTGACCGTCCAAGGGCCACCGCACATCGGGCACATCCGCAAGGAGGTCGTCTTCGATGTGCTGCGCCGCTGGATGGAACACGCCGGGTACGACGTCACCGTGGTCGCCAATCTGACCGACATCGATGACAAGGTGCTGGACAAGTCCGCCGCGGCCGGGCAGGAGTGGTGGGCCCTCGCCTACGCCAACGAACGCGCGCTGCATGCCGCGTACGACGCCCTCGGCTGCCGGCCGCCCACCTACGAGCCGCGCGCGACAGGTCACATCCCCGAGATGGTCGAGATGATCGAAACCCTGATCGCGGCCGGACACGCCTATCAGGCGGGAGACTCCTCGGGTGACGTCTACTTCGACGTACGGTCCTGGCCGTCGTACGGCGAACTGTCGGGCCAGCGGATCGACGAAATGGAGCCCGCCGCCGACGCCGACCCGCGTGGCAAGCGCGATCCTCGGGACTTCGCCCTGTGGAAGGGGAGCAAGCAAGGCGAGCCGGAGACCGCGTCCTGGGCCACACCGTGGGGTCGGGGACGACCGGGTTGGCACCTCGAGTGCTCGGCGATGGCCGGGAAGTATCTCGGCGACGAGTTCGACATCCACGGCGGCGGGCTGGATCTGCGCTTCCCGCACCACGAGAACGAACTCGCCCAGTCCCGCGCCGCCGGGCGGCCGTTCGCGCGGGTGTGGATGCACAACGCGATGCTGAATCTGACCGGCGAGAAGATGAGCAAGTCGGTCGGCAACGCCCTGTTGGTCGGCGAGGTGATCAAGCGCGTGCGGCCGGTCGCCCTGCGCTATTACCTCGTTGCCCCGCACTACCGCTCTCCTGTGGAGTTCTCCGAAGAGGCGTTGGCCGAGGCAGGTACGGCGTATGCCCGGATCGAGGGTTTCGTGACCCGCGCGGCCGACCGGGTCGGCGCCGAGGCCGGCTCCCCGGTCGTCTGCGCTGATTTCGCCGCCGCGATGGACGACGATCTCGGTACGCCGACTGCGGTGGCCTGCATCCACGAGATAGTCCGCAGCGGAAATGCTGCGTTGGCGGCTGGGGACGACGTACAGGTCCGCGGTGCGCTGGGCTCGGTACGCGCGATGCTGGCCATTCTGGGATTGGATCCGCTCGCCGAGCCATGGGCGGGCCGCGGCGCTGATGTCGCATCGTCGAACGTTGTCGATGCGCTCGTCGGAGCTCTGCTCGAGCAGCGGGCTTCGGCCAGGACGCGCAAGGACTTTGCGGCCTCAGACGCCATCCGGGATCAGTTGTCCGACGCCGGAATTGCGGTCGAGGACACCGCCGAGGGCAGCCGATGGGTCGTACGGCCATGAGCGCCGGTGCCCGCGGTCGGCCAGGCAAGCGCGCCGCCGCACAGTCCAAGAAGAAGGGCCCCTCGACGGGTACGGGCGGCCATGGGCGCAAGAAGCTGACCGGTCGCAAGCCCACCCCGAAGGCCGAAGACCGCACCAATCATCCCGCGGCCCGACGCGCGGAGTCGGTTCAACGCCGCGAGGAAGTGGCGCGGCAGCGGGCCCGAAAGGCCGCCGACGCACCGGAACTGCTGCTCGGGCGCAATCCGGTCCTGGAAGCCC
>JACCTM010000132.1 GCA_013812385.1 Geodermatophilaceae bacterium
TCTCCGCGAAGCTTGCCGGCGCGTAACTGTCAGGTCGGCCAGTCAAAGGCATCTCGACAAGCTTCTGAAAGGCCGTCATCACCGCAGTGCCAGCGACCCCGGCCACAACACCCCGGCCCAACGCGGAGGTGAGCGACAGTCGACTAGAGGGCATGAACGTTCCTACCACAGCGCATGACCCGCGCACAGTGAAAACGGAGACGTGGCTATTGTCGGGTCTCCTTGTGACCTATAGATCGCGGCCGACTCTGGGAGTCGGATGCCGGGTGAACCGCCCGTGACAAGTGCCACTCTCTGGGCATTCTGCGTGGCCGCTGTCGTGGTGCAGCTGAGTCCCGGTCCCGGAATGCTGTTCATCCTGTCGAGCAGCGCCGTCTCCGGGCGCCTCGGCGGAGCCGCCGCGGCCCTAGGCGCGGCAACCGGCATGCTCATCCAAACGGTGGCCGCTGTCGCCGGCCTCGCCGCCCTGTTCCGGGTTCTGCCTGAGCTTCTGAACGTTTTGCGGGTCGTCGGGGCGGTCTATCTTGTCTACCTCGCGGTCATGCACGTACGCGCTGCCCGCCTGACAGCGAGCCGGGCGAAGGTGGCCACCGCCGTCCCGCTTCGGCAGACCTACGTGCGGTCGCTCATCAACAACCTCGCCAACCCGAAGGTCGTGCTGTTCTACGCGGCATTTCTTCCTGCCTTCGTCCACGCATCAGCCGTGCCGACCGAGGTGCAACTGGCCGTCCTCGGGTCCATCTTCTTGCTCATCGGCCCTGGGATCGATGTAGCCATCGGCACGGTGGCAGGTGTCTCCTGTGGCCGGGTGTTGCAACGGCCGCGGGCGCGCGCCGCTATGGACTACATCTGCGGCGCTGTCTATGCGGCACTCGCTGCGCGCCTGTTGTCCAGCAACGTACGACCCGTGTGAGAGCCCATGACAAACGTGGTCCGTGCCCTCACTCGCTGCACGATTGAGACGTTGGCCTACGTGCCGCAACGGCGATCAGGCGTGCTCGATCAACCGGGCGACCTTGGGCCGGTCCCGGTCCGGTAGGGCGTAGAGCGCCGGGGCGAGCCTGCCGATCAGGCCACGTTCCACCGTCAGCGCCCGCAGCGCCAACCCGAGCGTGACGTCGTGGTCGGGGCGGTAGTCAATCTCGATCCCATCCCCGGGCCGAATCTGGCCCTCCTCGAGGACACGCAGGTACGCACCGGGCGCACCGTAGGCGAGAAACCGCTTGATCAACCGCGGCACACCCCAGAACCCCTGGAAGCTCAGGCACGGCGTCCGTGGACAGGTGACCTCGAGCAATGCCGTCCCGATCCGCCACCGTTCCCCCAACAGGGCGCCGGTCACGTCCAGCCCGCGCGTTCTGAGGTTCTCGCCGAACCTGCCCGGTGGTAGGTCTCGCTCCAGGTCAGCAGCCCACCATTCTGCGTCCTCCTGCGCATAGGCGTAGACGGCCTTGCCCTCTCCGCCGTGATGCGCGATGTCGCACTGGGTGTCGCCGGTCAGGCCAAACCGTTGGACGTCAACGGCTCCGAGAACCGGACGCTTGTCGATGGCAGTCACATCCTGACTGCCGCCGACGTCGGGGATGATGGCGTGCACGACGCAGACAGCAAGGACCTCCGCGTACGACCGCTGCTCGGGTGCGGCAACACGTGTCGCTTGGGAGATCGTCACTTCTTGCCCGCTGCCGTCGGTTCACCTTGGGACAGGGCCGCGATGAACGCTTCCTGCGGCACCTCGACCCGGCCGACCATCTTCATCCGGCGCTTGCCTTCCTTCTGCTTCTCCAGGAGCTTGCGCTTGCGCGTGATGTCACCGCCGTAGCATTTAGCGAGTACGTCCTTACGGATCGCGCGAATGGTCTCCCGCGCGATGACCCGCGCACCGATGGCCGCCTGGATGGGTACTTCGAACTGTTGCCGCGGGATCAGTTCGCGCAGTTTGCCGGTCATCATCACGCCGTAGGCGTAGGCCTTGTCCTTGTGCACGATCGCACTGAATGCGTCCACCGGCTCGCCCTGCAACAGGATGTCCACCTTGGACAGTTCGGCCAGCTGCTCGCCGGACTCCTCATAGTCCAGCGAGGCGTACCCCCGCGTCCGAGACTTCAGGACGTCGAAGAAGTCGAAGATGATCTCGCCCATCGGAAGTGTGTAGCGCAGCTCCACCCGGGTCTCGGACAGGTAGTCCATGCCGGTGAGCTGCCCGCGCCGGGACTGGCAGAGTTCCATGATCGCGCCGGTGTAGTCGGTCGGCGAGATGATCATGGCCTTCACCACCGGCTCGTACACCTCTCCGGTCTTGCCTACCGGCCAGTCGCTCGGGTTGGTGATGACCAGCTCATCGCCGTCCTCGGTGACCATTCGGTAGACGACGTTGGGCATCGTGGAGATCAGGGACAGGTCGAACTCGCGTTCCAGCCGCTCCCGGACGATCTCGAGGTGCAACAGGCCGAGGAAGCCGCAGCGGAAGCCGAAGCCCAGTGCAGTGGAGGTCTCCGGCTCGTACACCAGCGCTGCATCGTTGAGCTGCAGGCGGTCCAACGCATCGCGCAGGATCGGGTAGTCCGAGCCGTCGATCGGATAGAGCCCGGAGTAGACCATCGGTCGCGGATCCCGGTAGCCGCCAAGGGCTTCGGTGGCCGGCTTGGCCAGATTGGTGATCGTGTCGCCGACCCGGGATTGGCGGACGTCCTTCACGCCGGTGATGAGGTAGCCCACCTCGCCGACTCCGAGCGAGGCGACCCGCTTCGGCTCGGGCGAGATGACGCCGACCTCGAGCAACTCGTGGGTCGCTCGGGTGGACATCATCCGGATCTTCTCGCGGGCCTGGATCTCGCCGTCGATCACCCGGATGTAGGTGATCACACCGCGGTAGGTGTCATAGACCGAGTCGAAGATCATCGCGCGGCTCGGGGCATTGGGGTCACCGACAGGGGCCGGAATATCGCGGACGACGGCGTCGAGCAGGTCGGTGACACCTTCGCCGGTCTTGCCGCTGACCCGCAGGACATCCTCGGCATCGCAGCCGATCACATGAGCGATCTCGGCGGCATAGCGCTCCGGCTGGGCTGCCGGCAGGTCAATCTTGTTGAGCACCGGGATCACCTTGAGATCGTTCTCCAGCGCCAGATAGAGGTTGGCAAGGGTCTGGGCCTCGATGCCTTGAGCTGCGTCGACCAGGAGAACCGCACCCTCGCAGGCAGCCAGCGACCGGGAGACCTCGTAGGTGAAGTCGACGTGGCCCGGAGTGTCGATCATGTTCAGGACGTAGCCGGCTCCATCCGGGCCAGCCCATGGCAGACGGACGGCCTGGGACTTGATCGTGATGCCGCGCTCGCGCTCGATGTCCATCCGGTCGAGGTACTGCGCCCGCATGTTCCGCGATTCAATGACACCGGTGACCTCCAGCATCCGATCGGCAAGGGTTGACTTGCCATGATCGATGTGGGCGATGATGCAGAAGTTCCGGATCCGGGTGGGATCGGTCAGCGCATGAACGGGCGTTGCGGGCTGGGTCACTCAGATCCATCTCGTACGTGGGGCGGGGCGGTACGGGCCGGCCCGGTCGGGTTGTCAGGTGCAGGACTGCGTTGCAATGGTCCCACGGAAGCCGCCCGCCGCCTCGATGCGACCGTAGGGGCTGCTCGCTGGTAACCTGGTGTGTCGGTGCCGACGCAGCCGGATGCGAGTCACGTCGCGCCCGTCCACTCAGCACTCGTCCACTCAGCACTCTGGCAACTCGATTCCCACTCCCGATCACTAAGAGGCGAAGGCTTTCACGCGTGGCGAACATCAAATCTCAGATCAAGCGGATCAAGACCAACGAGAAGGCTCGTCAGCGCAACGCTGCGGTCAGGTCGTCCCTGAAGACGTCGGTTCGCAAATTCCGCTCTGCCGCCGACGCCGGTGACGCCAGCACAGCCAATGCAGAACTGCTCAAGGCCGCACGCCAGCTGGACAAGGCGGCGAGCAAGGGTGTCATCCACAAGAACCAGGCGGCCAACCGGAAGTCGGCAATGGCCAAGAAGGCCGCCTCGCTGTAACACTGCCCCAGCGCACCACCGGTCGAGCCCGTTGCGGTCAATGATTCTCGGCCGGTCCGTCCGTGCGCTAAGCCCTGCGCTGGCCCGGCAAACGTTGGGTGATCAAGATCGGGCGATCCGCCTCGGCGTTGTCGATCACGACGTGGGCCCGGTCGGCCGGGTGGCAACTGGCCAGGTAATGAGTTTGCGCTCTGACATAGCGAGCCAAGCTGGGGTGCTCCGGGTCCGGATGGCTGCCGTCACGAGCGGCCATCCGGCCCACGCTCACCTCCACAGGGACATCCAGCCAGACGGAGAGGTCCCACAGCTGCGCCAGGCCGTCACGGTGCAGGAACAGCCCGTCGAGGACGAGTACTGCGCCGGGGACCGCTTGCTCCTCTGGCGGGTGCAGCTCGGCATCAGAGGTCAGGTCATGAGCCGCTCGCCGGAACCGGCGGGTTCCTCCGGGGCCGAGGGGGTCGAGGACGTCGGCATGAAGCCGGGAATAGTTGAACGAGTCGAGCCAGAACCCCTCGGGTGAATCGCGACCGCATCTATAGCGAATCGCTCG
>JACCTM010000318.1 GCA_013812385.1 Geodermatophilaceae bacterium
GTCGGCGCGAACGCGGGGTGGGTGAGGGCCCGGTCGGCGTCGACCTCGCCGAGGTGGCCGGACGCTTCGGCTACCTGCTGCACGCTGCCGGAGTGCCGGTCACACCCGGTCGCAGTGGACGTTTCGCGGCAGCCCTGCACCTCGACCCGCCGCGGACGATCGAGCAGACCTACTGGCGGGCACGGGTCACTCTGGTCGGCGAGCATGCCGAACTGCCAGTCTTCGACCGGGTTTTCGCCGAAGTCTTCCGAGGTTATTCCGACTCCTCGGATGTCAACCGCAATCCCGACGCTCCGCCGATAGACGTGAAGTCGGCCACTTCAGACCGACCGTCTTCGGGCAAGCTACCGCAGCAAGGGGGCGGGACCGATCCCGCGGCTCGGCCGAGCAGTCCGGGGTCGGCGCCAGACAATGGCGACAACGACTCCGAAAATCAGCAAGAAGCGATCGTGGCCGCCATCAGCGATCAGGAACGATTGCGGGACAAGCCGTTTGCCGCCTGCACCCCCGATGAGCTGGAGGAGTTGCGCCGGCTCATGGCCCGGCTGATTCTGGCGCCGGCCCGGCGTCGAGGCCGCCGTACGCGCGTATCGCCGCACGGTTCCCTGCTGGACCTGCGAGCCACGCTGAGGGCCGCGCAGCGGACTGGCGGTGACCCGGTACGTCAGATCCGGCGGGTACGGCGGATCCGTCCGCGCCGGGTGGTCCTGCTGGCCGACGTCTCGGGGTCCATGGAGGCCTATGGCCGGGCCTATCTGTATCTGTTGCACGGCGCCGTACGGGCCACCGGCGCCGAAGCGTTCGTCTTCGCCACCCGCCTGCACCGGCTGACCCGGGCTCTGGCCGCCACTGCGCCGGAGTTGGCGCTGCGCCGGGCCGAGGCCGCTGCCCCTGATTGGTCCGGGGGAACTCGGATCGGGGAGGCCCTGCAACGGTTCAACGACGGTTGGGCTCGGCGGGGGCTGGCCCGCGGCGCTGTCGTGGTGATCGTGTCGGACGGCTGGGAAAGCGGATCCGTCGACCTGCTCGAGCGGGAGATGTCGCGGCTTTCCCGGTTGGCGTACCGGATCGTCTGGGTCAACCCGCGCAAGCAGTCCGGGAAGTTCACCCCGAGCACCGCCGGCATGGCAGTCGCACTTCCCTACGTCGACGCCTTCGTCAGCGGGCATTCCCTCGGCGCGTTCGACGAGGTGCTGGCCGCAATCGGCGACTGAGTCCGATGCGGCGCCGGACATACGCTTCGGCCGGTTCGCTACACAACCTCCCCTTTCGCGCCTCCCAAAGCGACCGTTGTGTAGCGAACCGGCATAAGAGAGCGTCCGCGTAGGAGAACATTGCGCGGCATGACTGGCTCCGATGTGGCTCACCAGTGCAGTGCCACGGCGATGCCGGCGGCGACGGCGGCCAGGCCGGCCACCAGGCTGAGCGCCACATTGGCCAGCGCGGCGAGAAAGGCCCGATCCTCGACCAGTCGCACGGTCTCCCAGGTGAAGGTCGAGAATGTGGTGTACGAGCCCAGAAAACCGGTGCTGACCGCCACCAGGACGCGTTGATCCAGACCGGACCGTGCTGCGAGGCCGAACAGCAGGCCGAGCAGCAGAGAACCGGTGGTGTTGACGGTCCAGGTCCCCCAGGGCAGCGACCATGGGTGACGGCCTTGGATGAACCGGCTGAGCAGGCAGCGAGCTGGTGCGCCCAGCGCAGAGCCCAGCGCTACCAACAAGAGCGTGGTCATACAGGGTCACCGCCCGGCGACCGGCGGCGCAACAGCGCCCGGCCGAGCACCAGGCCAAGACCGGTGACGACGAGCCCGGCAACCAGGCTCGCGCCGAGGTAGCCAGCAGCGAGACCGACCCGACCGGCATCGGCCAGTTCGTAGACCTGCAGCATCCAGGTGCTGAAGGTCGTGAAGGAGCCGAGGAATCCTATGGCAACGAACGGCCGTAGGTATCGGCGGTCCGGACGCGGTTCGAAGCTCAGTACGAGTACAAAGCCCAACACGAAGGCGCCGACCACGTTGACCGTGAATGTGCCCCAAGGGAACCCGTCCGCGCGTACCGGCACGATCTGCTCTACGCCGTACCGAGCCGTTCCACCCAGGACCCCGCCCGCCGAGACGGCGGCGAGGATCTTCCAGTCACCGACGCCTGGCCTCAGTACCACGAACGGAACATCATCCGGGCCCGCCACTCGACTTCCGGCAAGGGGCTGCCTACCAGGATGGGGTGCAGCCAAATGAAGTTCAGGATCACCAGGCCGACGTACACGCTGACGGCGAGCAGCCCGATCCGGCGGCGCAAGGTCGAATCGCCTTGACGGCCAAGGACGGAGCCCAGGGTGAGCGTCACGGCGAGGATGAAGAACGGTACGGCCGGTGCCATGTAGAACAGGAACATCGTGCGCTCGAGGTTGATGAACCAGGAGAGCCAACCGGCGGCGATCCCGGCTAGCACGACGCCGGCTCGCCAGTCCAATCGGGACACCAACAGCCACGCCAGCCAGACCACGGCCGGGACAAAGGCGAACCACAGCACCGGCGTACCCACGAGCAGCTCGTACCGGACGATCTGCCCACCGGCCTCGTCGGTAATGCCCTGCGGGTTCCACAGCAGGATCGGCCGACCCGTCACCAGCCAACTCCACGGGTTGGACTCCCACGGGTGATCGGAACTGAGGCCGTTGTGGAAGGTCAGCCACTGGGCATGTTGATGCCAGAGCGAACGCAGACTGTCGGGGACGAAACCAAAGGCGGTGTCCGGGTTCTGCGCCGCCCAGTGCCGGCCCTGCGAACTCTCACTGGCGAACCAGCCGGCAAAGGAGGCCAGGTAGGTCACGATCGGCAGGACGAACAGAGCACCCAGCGCGCCCGGCAGGACCCGCCGTACCCCCACCCAGGTGGGACGGCGGATGCCGGCGGAGCGCAGAGCGCCGCGGTCCCAAAGCACCGAGAGGATGGCGAACGCGGCGAGGAACCAGATCCCGCTCCACTTCACCGCACAGGCCGCACCCAGCAGAACTCCGGCCGTCATCCGCCAACTGCGTAGCCCCAACCGCGGTGACTCTGGCAGCGGTCCGGCCTCGAGCATGACGGCCAGCCGGGTACGGACCTGGTCGCGGTCGATCAGCAGAGCGGCCAGGCCCGCCAGCACGAACATCGGCAGAAAGATGTCGAGCAGACCGGTTCGCCCGAGCACGAAGGAAAAGGCGTCCGCGGCCAGCAGCAGCCCGGCGATCCCGCCCAGGTAGGTGGAACCGGTCATCCGGCGGGCGATCCAGAACAGCAGCAGCACGCAGATCGTGCTGGCGATGGCCGACGGCACCCGCCAACCTAACGGGGTGTTCCCGAAGACGATCTCGCCCAGGCCGATCAGCCATTTGCCCAGCGGCGGATGCACGATGTAGTCGTAGCCGCGGTTGTATTCCGAGCCGAGTTCCAGCATGTCCTGTGCGTGGACCGGGTAGTAGGCCTCGTCGAAGATCAGGTCCGGCGGGTAGGACAGCCGCCACAGCCGCATCCAGAGCGCCACCCCGCCGAGCACGGCGCCCACGATCAGCGCGCGGCCGCGGTCGGTGGGCAGCACGGGACGCAGTCGGGTCGCGAAGCCGGTACGAGTCGAGGGGTTAGCCAGGGCCGGGGGGGCCGAGTGCTCTTCGGCCGGGGTCACCGAGCGCTCCGGAGCCAGCACCGCCATGGCTGCGATCGTAGGCTGACCTCGTGCACGCAGCCGATCACGTGCCCGACGGCGAGCACGCCGACCGAGCGCCATCCGGCCGGCTGATCGTCGCCGGGGCACCGTTGGGTCAGGCCGGGGACGTGAGCCCTCGGCTCAAAGCGGCGCTCGGCAGTGCGGACGTGATTGCCGCCGAGGACACCCGCCGGCTGCGACGCTTGGCCGCCGACCTCGGCGTCACCGTGTCCGGGCGGATCGTGTCGTACTACGACGCCGTCGAGTCAGCCCGGGTGCCCGGACTGTTGGCCGCCCTGGGAGCGGGATCCGACGTCGTACTGATCAGTGATGGTGGGATGCCGGCTGTCTCGGATCCCGGCTACCGGTTGGTGCGCGCCGCCGCCGAGGCCGGGTACGTCGTGACCAGCCTGCCCGGTCCGTCGGCGGTCACCACTGCGCTCGCGGTCAGCGGCCTGCCTTCGGACCGGTTCTGTTTCGAGGGTTTCCTGCCGCGTACAACGCAAGCCCGGACCCGACGCTTGGCCGAGCTACGCGAAGAGCCGCGCACGATGGTCTTCTTCGAGGCACCGCACCGGATCGTGGCCACATTGGAGGCGATGAGCGAAGAGTTGGGTTCCGACCGGCCCGCGGTCGCCTGCCGTGAGCTGACCAAGACCTATGAGGAAACAGCGCGGGGCAGCCTCGCCGACCTCCGAGTCTGGGCCGCCGCAGGCGTACGCGGGGAGCTGACGCTCGTCGTCGCCGGCTGGGAGGCACAGCCGCCGACCGGCGGCCCGATCGACTACGTCGTCGAGGTGTTGGCCCGCGAGGGAGCCGGCACGTCTCGCAAAGAGGCGATTGCCGAGTCTGCCAAGCACTTCGGCGTACCCAAACGGCAGGTGTACGACGCGGTCGTCGCCGCCCGGCTGCCCACACCGAGTTGATCATCGGCAAACACGCAATTTTCTATCCGACAACCCCCGTGTTTGCCGATGATCAACTCGGACTCGATCGGTGTCAGAGCCAGCCGTTGCGCCGGAAGCCGCGGTAGAGCAGCGTGCACGCCACGACCATGACGACGAGCACGAGCGGATAACCCAACTCCCAGTGCAACTCCGGCATGAAGTCGAAGTTCATTCCATAGATACCGGCCAACATGGTCGGGACCGCGATGATCGCCGCCCAGGCTGAGATCCGCCGCATGTCCTCGTTGTCGGCCACCGAGACTTTGGCCAGTTGGGCCTGCAGCATCGAGGTAACCAGTTCGTCGTTGGCCAGCAC
>JACCTM010000139.1 GCA_013812385.1 Geodermatophilaceae bacterium
TGGCACCGAACAGTGCGCTCCCCACAAGGGCAGCAGTGAATATCCTGGGCTGGGTGCGAATGGCCTGGCCGATGAGCCTGAAGCCGCGCCGGAGTACGCGGTCATGCGGGCGTGGCACAGCGACTCCAATCCGAGCAGGGAATGACCCCAGGGTACAACCGGTTGTCGAATCTCTTTAGCCTGGGTAACCAGTTGCCACGCGCTCCCGACAGAGATGACGGTCCCCCGGGCCAGCGTTGCACAGCAAAGGCGAAGATGCTCCGGCGACATTGGTGCGGCGTACATTGCGCAACCGTGCGCCGGGTGTCGGTTGTCGGTGTGTCCGGCTCCGGAAAGAGTACGGTCGCCCGGGCGCTGGCTGCCCGTCTCGGATCACCGCACATAGAACTGGACGCCATCTTCCACCAACCGGGCTGGGTGGGCTTGGACGACAACGAGTTCTCCCGTCGGGTCGACGCTGCGACCCGGGGGGATTCGTGGGTCGTCGACGGCAACTATGGCCGGATCCAGCAGATCGTCTGGGCGCGAGCCGACACCGTCGTCTTTCTCGATCTGCCCCGGTGGCAGGTGATGACTCAGTTGCTCGTACGGACGCTGCACCGCGGCGTGACCGGTGCGGAGCTGTGGAACGGAAACCGGGAGCACCTCAGGAACCTGATCCGGCCGGACCCGGAGCAAAACATCCTGCTGTGGTCGTGGACCCACCACGCGATCAACCAGCTGCGCTATCGGTCGGCGGCGCTTGACCCGCGCTGGTCACACCTGACTTTTCTGACGGCCCGTTCTCGCCGAAGGGCGCAGGAGATCGTGGAGAGCGCTGGCCCAGAGACTGGCTAAAGGTGCGCCGGCGCTCAGCCGAGGTTGCCCAAGAACCTGTCGGCCAGTGGCACCGCGCTGGTTGAGCTGGACTGGCCGTTCTCGACAAGGACGGAAAAGGCGATACCGCCCGCGGGATCGGGCCGGAACCCGACGAACCAGCCATGCGCCTGCGGAGGTACGTCGGTGCCGAATTCGGCGGTGCCGGTCTTTCCGGAGACCTCTCCGCGGTCGGCCAGGGCCTGACCGGTGCCGGTCAGCACCACTTGGCGCATCAACTGCCGCAGGGCGGCGGTCACCTCTGCGGCGGGGGCCGCCGGTGCCTGACCCGCGGCGGCGGCATCGGCGACGAGGGACGGGACGGGTACGGCACCGGAGGCGGCGGTCGCGGCGGCAATGGCCATCGCGAACGGACTGACCAACACCCTGCCCTGCCCGATCGCATCGGCCGACAGCTCCACGGCATCGGCCGGCGGGGGCAGCGCTCCGGTGAAGACCTCGACCGGCAGGTCCCAGCTGGCACCGATGCCGAAGCTGCCCGCAGCCGTCTCGAGCGCCCCGGCCGGAAGCTCCTGCACCGTGGTGGTGAACGTGGTGTTGCAGGACTCGGCGAAGGCGGTCAGGAACGGAACGGTCCCCAGGTCGAACTGGTCCTCGTTGTCGAACTCCCGGCCGGCGACAGCCACCGTTCCTGGGCAGGCGACCGGCGAATCCAGCCCGACGACTCCGTTGCTCAGCAATGCCGCAGCGCTGATGATTTTGAAAGAGGATCCCGCCGGGTACTGCCCGACCATGGCGCTGGCTGGGTTCGCGGTCGCATTGGAACTGACCGCAAGGATCTCGCCGCTGCCCGGTTGTACGACGACGATGTGGGCCGGTTCGGATCGAGTGGCCACTGCCGCGTCGGCGGCACTCTGGATGGCGGTGTCCAGCGTGACCTGGATCGGCGTACCGGGCTGCGGATCGATCCGTTCGAGTTCTAGGCGGCCGCCGTCCAGGCCCACCGCCTCCACCGTGAGACCGGGTCGGCCGGCCAACTGGGCCTGATAGGCCCGCTGCAGACCAGACGTGCCGAGCTGATCGCCAGGTGCATAGTCGGTCCCGGCCTCGTCGAGCACCTCGGCGGTCGCCTCGCCGACCCGGCCGAGGACGCCAAGCGCGAAGCCCGCGGTCGGGGCAAGCTGGCGGGTTTCCTCCCGGAAGACGGTCCCCGAGAGGTCGAAGATAGCCGCCCGCACGGCGTCGTAGTCCGGGCGGCGCAACGTGATGATCGGGACGAACTGACCGGGCTGGGTGGCCGCCACGCTCGCCACGATGTCCTCAGCCGAGATGTCCAGTACTGCGGCCAGGGTGGCCGCTAGTGCGGGCAGGTCAGTGACCCGTCCGGGATCCACACCGACGATGACGACCGGAGTCGGCGCAAAGACCGGATTGCCTGCCGAGTCCAGGATCGTGGCCCGCTCGGCAAGGCTGCGGCTCCACTCGATCGTCTCCCCGTCGCCGAGTTCGGGATGGATGGCCGCGGTGGTCCAATCGACGGTGAGCGCCTCGTCCTCGTCAGCGCGCAGGTCGAGTTGTGCCTCGTAGCTCCAGTCCGGTGCTGCGTCGAACTCCCACGTGGCGGTGTAGCTGACCGTGGCACCGACGTCGTCGAGATCGACCGCGGTGATCGCCGTCCGCAGCGGCTGCTCGCCTTCACCGAAGCCCATCGACGTGGCAACGGCTCGGAGGTTCAGCAAGGCCGAAGCGCTGTTGTCGGTCAGGTCCGCGGCGCCGGTGAGATCCCCGGCAGCCCAAGCGTCGAGGTAGGCCGCGGCCGCCGCGCGGGCGGCCATCTCGCGTTCATCGGTGTCCGAACAGCTCGCGAGGACGACGCAGGTGAGGGCAACCAGGGCGGCGCACGTACGGCGGAGCATGATCTCCACCCTGACACAGGGCCTGCCAGTGCGAGGGGATCGCCCTCACGACCTCCGCTCAGGCGCTGGAGTCGCGAGCCGGTGACTCCTCCGCTTCCAGCGCCGAGCTGGCCGGCTTTCCGTTGGTCGAGACCGGGACAGCGGCCGTCGATGCTCGCGGGTCGCCCCCGGGCCTGCCGTGACAATGGCCGGATAGTGCTCGGCGATCTGCTGGGCGATGACGGCATCCGGGTTCGACGCCAGCGCAGCAGCCCGGGCCTGGATGCCGACCGCCTCGGCGCGACCTCGCGCCTCGATGG
>JACCTM010000167.1 GCA_013812385.1 Geodermatophilaceae bacterium
CCGGACCGGCGAAGACCCAAAGCGCTGCTCGTACGGCGGTCAGGGCACGCTCGCGGGCCAGCCGATCGATGTCGGCGCTGCGCCAACCGGCCACGGTCACGTCGTGGCCCACGCTGGCACGGAAGTACTGCCGCGTTCGCGCAGTGATGTCCTCGGCGTTCTCCTGGAACCCGTACGGGGTGTCCAGCAGGACTGCTGCACCCTCTGGCACGCCCTCCAACAGCGTGCGGTGCATCTTGATCATGGTCGGAGCGGTTTCGCCGGAGCCCATGATCACCAGTCGCCCGGTCGCTGTCACAACGACTCCGCGTCGGCCACCACGGGGCGCGCCCTCGCGACCAAGGACCGCAGGTCCCCGGCCAGCCGGTCCGGATGCTGCGCGTGCAGGTCATGGTCGGCGCCTTCGTACCATCGGATCTCAGATCGTGATCCGGAAAGGTTGAGCCCGGCCGCGGCCCGCTGTACCGCAGTCAGCTGGGCACCAGCTCGGGATCCGGCCGGCAACAGCAACGACGGCACCGTCACAGCCGGATAGCGATCAGCGATCGAGTGATCCCACATTGACCGGAGTATCGACAGGTGATGCGCTCGGGCCAGCCGGGCGCTGACGGTCCCATCGGGTAGCTCACGCAGATTCGCGAGGGTGGACTCGATCGCCCACTGCGCCCAGTCGGGATGCGCGGCCGCCACCATCGCGGAGACTTCCGGCCAGGACCGATCGCCCAGATCCGGTGGGGTCAGCGTCTGCAACACCTCGGCCCAACTGGCAAAGCTGTCCTTCGGACAGATCCAACCGCCGTCGACGAGGGCAATTGCGGCGACGAGGTGCGGGAACGTGGCGGCCAGTTCCACCACGACGTTGCCGCCCCAGGACTGCCCAGCCACGACCGGTCGATCGAGGCCGAGCGCGGTGATCACGGCCGCAACGTCGCCTACCGCCGTCGCGGTGTCGTACCCCGACGTCGGTACGTCGGACTCGCCGTGCCCCCGCAGATCGATCGCGGTGACCGCATGCCCCCAGTCCGCCTCGGAGTCACGCTGTGAAAGCACCCTCTGAGACCCCATGCCACAGAAGGGCATTGGAGGCCAAGCCGTGCACGAGTACGAATCCCGGTAGCGCGCCGTCCCACCGCAGCACCCGCAGGCTCGCCTGCCCCGAGACCCGGACGGTCTCCGATCGCGCGGTTCCCGACTGCACGGTTGTCTCCCTCGATCCGGGCATCCCTACCTCCGCCGGCGCCCGCATGCGCCGAGCGACTCAGCGCGCGACTGCTCGACGGGCCCGGCCGAGAGGGGGTCGACTACCCTCGTTCCGATGGACGACCCTCCGCATACCTTCGGTTCTCGCAGTCCCAGCACGTCCAGGCACTGATCCTCACATGGAAAACGTCTGGCTCAACATCGGTCTCATCTTCGTCTTCGTCCTGGTCGGTGGTGCCTTCGCCGGTGCCGAGATCGCCATCGTTTCCCTGCGCGAATCCCAGGTCCGCTCCATCGCCGAACGAGGTCGCCGGGGCAGGCGGCTGGCTCGCCTGGTCGCCGAACCCAACCGCTACCTCGCAGCACTGCAGGTCGGCGTCACTCTGGCCGGTTTCCTGTCCGCCGCCTTTGGTGCGACGGCATTGTCCGGGCCGTTTGCCGAGTGGCTGGTGGACCGGGGAATGGCCGACGGGTTCGCGACCGCGCTGGCCCTGGTGGTGGTGACGATCGGGATCAGCTACGTGTCTCTGGTCCTCGGTGAGTTGGCGCCCAAACGCCTTGCGCTGCAACGAGCAGAACGGATAGCTCAGATCGTGGCGACGCCGGTGGACCGGGTCGCGATGATCTTCCGCCCCTTGATCTGGCTGTTGTCCCGGTCGACAGACATCGTCGTTCGGATCTTCGGCGGAGATCCCAAAGCGTCGAGAGAGTCGATCAGTTCCGAGGAACTCAGGGACCTCGTCGCCGCACACGAGGCGTTGGGCAGCGATGAACGCAAGCTGATCAACGACGTGTTCAACGCCGGGGAGCGCCAGATCAGCGAAGTCATGGTGCCGCGTACGGAGGTGGAGTTCCTGGAAGCGAGCATGACCGTGAGCAAGGCGGCAAAGCTGGTGGCAGACACCAGCCGATCCCGGTATCCGGTCATCGGCCGGGACACCGACGACGTCCTGGGCTTCGTACACGTCCGCGACCTGCTGCGTTCCACGCACAAGAGCGGCCGGGCCACCACGGTCGGCGACATCTCCCGCGACATCCTGCACATGCCCGGATCCAAGAAGGTGCTGGTCGCCCTGTCGGAGATGCGCCGCAACCAACAGCACCTCGCAATCGTCGCCGACGAGTACGGGGGCACCGACGGCATCGTCACCCTGGAGGACCTGATCGAAGAGGTCATCGGGGACATCCGAGACGAGCACGACGAGCAGCCGCAGAGCAGTCGAGGTCCCGGATCCGAGGTCGACGTCGACGGGCTGCTCAATCTCGACGACTTCGCCGAGGAGACCGGTGTCGAACTTCCCGACGGCCCCTACGAGACCGTCGCCGGCTACGTGCTGTCCGAGCTGGGCCATTTGCCGGATGTCGGAGATCAGGTGCGGGCCGGTGAGCACCTGCTCACGGTCATGGCGATGGACGGGAGACGGATCGCGCGGCTGCACGTCAGCCTGGCTCCCCAGCCGTCCGAGGACACCGATACCGCCCCTGACCCATCGCCGGGGGGCAGCGACATTGTGACGGACTCCAGGCCTGGCCTGGGCGACGTACCGGTTCCCGAGATCGACCCGCGCAACCGCGAGTCCGAGCGGAAAAACTCCGCTTCCGCGTAGTCGCTAGCGGGTCCGGGCCCGCTGGACCGCATAGGCGTCGCGGACCATGTCGGTGAGGTTGTGCTGCGCCGACCAGCCCACGTCCCGCGCGATCCGGGCGCTGCTGGCCACCAGCCGGGCCGGATCGCCAGGGCGGCGAGGGCCGTCCTCAACCGGCACCGGGTGTCCGGTCACCTCGCGGACGGCGGCGATCACCTCCCGCACGGAGTAGCCGCTGCCGCAGCCAAGGTTGTAGATACGGTGCTCTCCGGGGCGGACCGCCTCCAGGGTCAGCAGATGGGCGGCGGCCAAATCGGCCACATGGACGTAGTCCCGTACGCAGGTGCCGTCGGCAGTCGGATAGTCCGTGCCGTACACCGTCAGCGACTCCCGCTGCCCGGCGGCGACCTGGAGTGCGATCGGGATCAGATGTGTCTCGGTGGCATGTCGTTCGCCGAATCCGTACGCGGCCCCGGCGGCGTTGAAGTAGCGCAGGCTGACCGCGGCCAGACCGTGCACCCGAGCCTCGCCGGTGAGCATGTGGTCGATCGTCAGCTTCGTCGCGCCATAGACGCTCGTCGGCTGGGTACGGGCATCCTCCTCGATCGGGACCACCTCTGGATTGCCGTACGTCGCCGACGAGGAGGAGAAC
>JACCTM010000184.1 GCA_013812385.1 Geodermatophilaceae bacterium
ACGCAAACAGGGGAGCGCAACCGCGCTGAGAGTGCCGAACCCCGGCAGACCCTTGAACCTGATCTGGGTAATGCCAGCGCAGGGAGTTTGGAGGAACTCATGAGTACGTCGTCCACGCCGCATCGCAGCCAGGCTGTCGACCGGGTCCGGTCCGACGATCACCACCAATCCGAGCAGTTTGAGCTACCCGCACAACAGACTGGGTGGCGCACCGTCGACATCGTGGTCACCGCCGTCATCGGGGTTGCCTTCGGTGTCGTGTTCTGGGCCTGGAACTTGCTGTGGAGCGCGACCGGTCCTGCGTTCGCCGCGTTTCCACCGGCACAGGCATTCATGTACGGGATCTGGCTGCTGCCGGCGGTTCTGGCTCCGATGATCGTGCGCAAGCCCGGGGCCGGGGTGTTTGCCGAGACTCTGGCCGCGATCGTGTCCACCCTGTTCGGATCACCGTTCGGTGTCGCCACAATCCTGTACGGCCTGGCCCAGGGTGCGGCCGCGGAGTTCGGCTTCGCGATCTTTCGGTACCGCATGTTCACGTGGTTCAGTGCGCTGCTGGCGGGGCTGTTCGCCGGCGCGATGGCCGGGCTGCTGGATCTGGTGCTGTACTACCCGACCTGGGCCGGGAACTGGCAGCTGACCTATGTCTCGCTGGTCGCCGTGTCGGCAATGGTGATCGCCGGGGTCGGGGCCGTGCTGCTGTCCCGGGCGTTGGCGGCAACTGGGGCGCTGTCCCAGTTCGCCTCCGGCCGTACCCGTACCTGAGTCTGCACCCACATTCTCGAACCTTCTCCGGAGTACGTGCGTGGTGCAACAAAGCGGGCCGGGTGTGAGGGGCGGCGGGCCCAGCGCGGTCGAGGTCGACGGATTCGGGTTTCGCTATACGGGGCGTACGGACTGGGCAGTCCGGGACGCGGCGTTCCAGATCGGGCCCGGCGAGCGAATCCTGCTGACCGGCGCGTCGGGTTCCGGCAAGTCCACGCTGCTTGCTGCGATGGCGGGTCTGCTCGGCCCCGATGCCGGCGACTCGCGTGGCGCCGTACGGGTCGATGGGCGTACGGCCGCGCAGTCCAGGGACCGGATCGGGATCCTTTTCCAGGATCCGGATTCCCAATTGGTGATGAGCCGGGCCGGGGACGACGTTGCGTTCGGGCTGGAGAACCGTGGAGTACCCGAGGACCAGATCTGGCCACGGGTACGCGCTGCGCTCGACGCCGTCGGATTCCGGTATCCGCTGGACCGATCCACCCATGCCCTGTCCGGTGGTGAGAAACAACGACTCGTCCTGGCCGGCGCCCTGGTCGCCGACCCCGGACTGCTGCTGCTGGACGAGCCCACCTCGCAGCTGGATCCGGAAGGGGCCCAGTTGGTACGAGAGGCGGTCACCCGGATCCTGGCCCGGCGGGAAACCACCCTGGTCCTGATCGACCACGACGCTGGCCCCTGGCTTCCGCTGGTCGACCGCGTACTGGAAGTCCAATTCCATCCGACTCAGGGCGTCCCTGAGTCGAATGGTTCGACTGAGGGCGGCCCTGAGTCGGGTCAGATTGCGCCACAGCGCGGCGTTCGGGAGCTCGCGCCGGGATGGCGGCCGACCATGCCCGTTCTACCGGCACAAGACCCTCGATCCACTCGGAGTGAAGGACGCCTTCTGCCAATAGGTTTGACTCAAGGCGTCCTTCAGTCCGAGGGCGAGGGGCCGGTGCTGTGGGCCGAGGGGGTGGGTTTCTGCTATCCCGCCGACGAAAGCAGCCGCCCCGCGCTGCTGCCCATGGACGTCGAACTCTGGGCCGGCCGAGTCACGGCGATCACCGGTCCGAACGGCTCGGGCAAGTCCACCCTCGGGCTGCTGTTGGCCGGGCTGAAAGCGCCCACGGTCGGCCGGGTCCACGCTGACCCGGACCTCGCGGGCCAACTCGGCAACACACCACCGCACCGCTGGCGAGCTCGGGACCTCGTCCTTCGGATCGGTACGGTCTTTCAGAATCCTGAGCACCAGTTCCTCACCGGCCGAGTCCGTGACGAGCTCTCGCTCGGTCCGCTCCGCGCGGGTGCCGGCAATCGAGCAGCGCGCGACCGGGCCGAGGAGCTCTTGGACCGCCTGGGCTTGACCGCGTACGCCGACGCCAACCCGTTCACGCTCTCCGGCGGTCAACAACGCCGGCTGTCGGTGGCCACCGCGCTGGCCACCCGGCCATCGGTTCTGATCCTCGACGAACCGACCTTCGGTCAGGATCCGAGCACCTGGACGGAACTGCTGCGGCTGCTGGTCGAGGCTCGGGACGCCGGAACCGCCCTGTGCCTGATCAGCCACGATGCCCGGTTGGTGGCCGCTTTCGCCGATTACAAGCTGCGGCTCGACGGCCCCGACCCGACCAGACCCATACCCAGACCAGTTGATCATCAACTCGGTGGGGATGCGGCCGGGTGACCCTCGCAATCGCCGGGCAGCCGCCGTCGGTCTGGTTGGGGCGGATCAACCCGATCGCCCAGATCATCGCGATCCTCGTCATCACAGTCACCGCGCTTGCGACGATCGACCTTCTCACGCCAGGCGTCCTGGTCGTCGCCGAACTGACGCTGCTCCCCGCCGCCGGGCTGGTCCGAGCGCGCCAGCTCTGGCGCCGTAGCTGGCCGTTACTGCTCAGCGCCGCCGGCGTCGCGTGGGTCAACCTGCTGTTCTCACCAGGTGATGGTTGGGACTGGGTGGGGTCGGCCGCCCTGGCGCTGCGGGTGATCGCGGTGGCCCTGCCCGGCGTGCTGCTCGTGGCCAGTACCGATCCGGTGCGGGTGGCCGACGCGCTCACCGTGCACTGGAAGGTCTCCACTCGATTCGCCTACGGAGCACTGGCTGCGATCCGGCTCGCCCCGCTGCTGGTGATCGAATGGCAGGCGATCCGACTTGCCCGGAGGGCCCGCGGCATCGATGCCGGTCGCAATCCGGTCGCGGCGCTACGGCTGATCGCCGGCGCGGCCTTCACTCTCCTGGTCGGGGCGATCCGGCGCGGATCACGCCTGGCTGTGGCGATGGATGCGCGCGGCTTCGATTCCTCGATCAACCGTACGGAACGTACGAACGCCCGAGGGTCGGTCTTGCTCCGCCGCGACTACCTCTTCATCGCCGCCGTCGTCATGCTGTGCGCCGCGGCCACGGCTGCGAGTACGGCCACCGGCCTCTGGCAGCCGGTCTTCGCCAACTGAACCGAAGTCACCGGGTTCGTTGCTCCCGATACGCGACGAACGAACGTGACGAGGCGGACGACGTAGCTGACGAGCGATAGCTGTGCGAGAGGGAATGCTCCTAGGCCGCGACTCATGGCTATCTCCTTGACCCGAGCAACGGGGCTCCCGTCGTCGGCGTCGGCGGCTCAGATGTCGTCGGCGGCGCAGATGTCGTCGGCGGCGTTGTCGGAGTCGCGGGGGGTGGTGGGGGCACGGCCACGGCCAGGGTGATCAGCTCGCCCGCGGCGACCTCGGTTCCGACCGCCGGGCTGACCTCGATGACCGTTCCGGGCGGTGCGTCAGATTCGACGTTGCTCCGCTCGACGTTGGTGAAACCGGCCTCGCTCA
>JACCTM010000196.1 GCA_013812385.1 Geodermatophilaceae bacterium
AGCACCCCTAGTAACTCCGTACCCGCTCCGGACGCAACCGAGGGCACCGACTCGAGCGACTCCACCGAAGCAGGCACCAACGAAGGCAGCACAGACCCCTCGGCAACCAGCGGTTCGAGCGACCGGATCGGCGAGGGCGGCGGTGCGGACGCGAGGCCCTCGCCGGAGGGTACTGAGGCCTTGCAACCGGCCGCGGACACGACGTCGACCGGGGAGCCTTGGGCGCTGATCGGCACGATGACCGCCCTTGCCGCATTTGGTTGCGGGGCCTACTGGGTTCAGCGACGCCGTACGTCCGTCCAGTCCGGTCCGCCCGAGACGGGGATCTGACCCGAACGATGATCAGATGAGTAGCACCGGCGCACGGCTGCTCGGCGCCCGGCTGCCGACGCACCCCATGGCGTGGTGGATCTGGGCGCTCGGCCTGGCCGCGGCAGCCAGTCGGACGACGAATCCGTTCCTGCTGTTGCTCATCGTGGCAGCGGCCGCGTTCGTAGTCGTGGCTCGTCGGCCGTTGACTACCTGGGCGCGGGGCTTCCGGGCGTACCTGATCTTCGGCCTCGTCGTCGTGGCCATCCGTACCGTCTTCCATATCGTCCTGGGCGGGGGGTACGGCGAGACCGTGCTGGTCTGGCTGCCTGAGATCATGCTGCCCGAGTGGTCGGCCGGCATTCGGATCGGTGGGGCAGTCACTGCCGAGGGCCTGGCCAGTGCGGTGTACGACGGGATGCGGCTGGCCACGTTGCTGGTCTGCGTCGGCGCCGCGGTCACCCTTGCCGACCCGCGCCGACTGCTCAAGTCGCTCCCGGGCGCGCTGTACGAGGCGGGGCTGGTCGTCGTGGTCGCGGTGAGCATGGCACCGGCGCTGATCGAATCGGCGGTACATGTCCGCCGTGCCCGGCAGTTACGGGGTACGAGCGCGCGCGGGTCTCGGGCGTTCCGGTCGATCGCGATGCCGGTGCTGGATCAGGCGCTCGGCCGGGCGGTCGCACTGGCTGCCGCCATGGATGCCCGCGGGTACGGCCGGGTGGGCTCGCTGACCGTGGGCGCGCGGCGTACCAGTGCCGCGCTTCTGCTCGCCGGGCTGCTCGGCTTGTGCCTGGCTGGGTACGGTCTGCTCGACGCGGCAACTCCCGGCTCGGTGACCGTACCGGCCTTGGTCGTCGGTGTGGCGGCGAGTGTGATCGGCCTGGTCATCGGCTCTCGGCGGATGGTGCGCAGTCGCTATCGGCCGGACCGGTTCGACCTGCGGTCGGCGCTGGTGGCCCTCTGCGGCTTGGCGGTGGCAGCACTGTTCTTCCTGACCGAGCTGAGCGGCCTGGCGATCAGCCATCCGAGCACCTTCCCGCTCGACTGGCCGCAGTTGGCCCTCATCCCGTTGATCGGGATCGCGATCGCGGCGCTTCCGGGAGTCGCGAGCACGCCGATCGAGCCGCCGCCCGAGCTGACTCAAGGACCCCTTGTGCCAAACCTATTGGCACAAGGGGTCCTTGAGTCCGAGGTCGGCGTGGGACACCGCGTTGCGGACAGGGTCCGGGTCCGATGATCAGCTTCGAGAACGTGAGTGTGCGGTACTCCGGGGCTGGTTCCGATGCGTTGACCGGTGTCGACTTGGTCGTGCCCCCGGGAGAGTTCTGTCTTGTGGTGGGGCCCACCGGTTCCGGGAAGACGACGCTGCTCGGGACCGCAACCGGGCACGTCCCGCACTTCACCGGTGGGCTGCTCCGCGGCCGGGTCCTGGTTGGCAGCCGAGACACCCGTACGCACCCGCCCCGTGAGCTCGCCGACGTGGTCGGGATGGTCGGGCAGCGGCCGATGGACGGCTTCGTGACCGACTCCGTCGAGGACGAGTTGGCGTTTGTGATGGAGTCATTGGCCCTCGAGCCCGCGGTCATGCGCCGCCGAGTCGAGGAGACCCTCGACCTGCTGGGACTGGCCGACGTACGCCGAGAGCCGTTGGCTGAGTTGTCCTCTGGTCAGCAGCAGCGCGTGGCCATCGGCGCAGCGATGACCGCGCACCCGCAGGTACTCGTTCTCGACGAACCCACCAGTGCGCTTGACCCGGGTGCTGCCGAAGACGTCCTCGCCGCGCTGCATCGTCTGGTCCACGACCTCGGCGTCACCGTGCTGCTCAGCGAACACCGACTGGAACGTGTTGTGCAATACGCTGATTCAGTTCTCAGCCTGACCGCCCCCGGTGAACCGGTGAGATACGGCCTCCCGGGCGAGGTGCTAGCCGAAAGCCGCGTTGCACCACCCGTCGTGGCGCTGGGCAAGCTCGCTGGCTGGGCGCCGCTGCCGGTGTCGGTACGTGATGCCCGTCGCCTGGCGCCTGCGTTGCGGCAGCGGCTGGGCGACGCGGCGCCGCCCGTACGAGAGTTGCCCGCCGCAGCCGGGCTCACCAGTGAGCCGGTGTTGCGAGCGAAAGGCGTCTGGCAGCGGTACCGCCGCGGGCCGGCGGTCCTGCGCGGCGTGGACCTCGACGTACGCGCGGGTGCGGTCCTGGCGATCATGGGCCGCAACGGGGCCGGCAAGACGACGCTGCTCTCTGCTCTGCAGGGCGGACTCAAACCGGAACGCGGAACCGTCACCCTGGACGGCGATCCCGTACACACGTTGGCCGCTCGGGCCAGGCGGCGGCTGGTCAGCCTGGTGCCCCAGGAGCCGGGGGATCTGATCTACCTCGACACCGTCGACGCCGAATGTGCTCAGGCCGACACGGAATCCGACGCGGCACCCGGCAGCACGCTGACGCTGTTCGCGCGGCTGATCCCGGGAGTGTCGGCCGAGCTGGACCCGCGGGATCTGTCCGAGGGTCAGCGACTGAGCTTGGTGTTGGCCATCCAGTTGGCAGGGGGCCCACGGGTGGTACTGCTCGACGAACCGACCCGCGGCCTGGACTACGCCGCGAAGGACCGGCTGACCGAAATCCTCAGCGACTTCGCCCGGACCGGAACCGCGGTGGTCCTGTCCAGCCACGACGTCGAGTTCGTCGCCGCGACCGCCGACCGGGTCGCTGTCCTGTCCGACGGCGAGGTCATCGCGGACGCTGCGACAGCCGAGGTGGTGCTCTCCTCGCCGACCTACGCACCGCAGGTCGCCAAGATCCTGGCGCCCGGGACCTGGCTGACCGTGCACCAGGTCGAGGCGGCGCTGCTGGCCGGTGATCCGCTCAGGTGGGGCCAAGCGGGGCAAGCGAGCCGAGCGGATCTGCTGTCCTCGCCCGAGGTGCTTCGATGAGCATCGCCCGTACGCGCCCGGTCTCCGCGGGCCCACCGCTCGCGGCTGGAGATGCCCGACCGGTGCGGATCGGGGCGAGATCGGCGTCGGCGTTGGTCATCGCCACCGTATTCGGTATCGGGGCCTTTGGGTGGCCGTTGCTGGTGTCCCCCGACTCAGGCATCGCGCACGGATTGGACGCACCACTGATCTTCGGCGCGATGTTACTGCTGGTCGTCGCAGTTGTCCTGGCGTTGCTCGCCGACGGAGGCATGGACGCCAAAGCCGTTGCGATGCTGGGTGTTCTGGCCGCCATCGGGGCTGCCCTGCGACCGCTGGGAGCCGGTACGGCCGGCGTCGAGCCGTTGTTCTTCATCCTGATCCTGGGCGGGCGGGCTTTCGGGCCGGGCTTCGGCTTCGTCCAGGGAGCCACCACGTTGTTCGCCTCTGCACTGCTCACCGGAGGGGTCGGCCCGTGGCTGCCCTTCCAGATGCTCGGGGCGGCGTGGATCGGACTGGGTGCCGGCCTGCTACCGGCCGTACGCGGTCGGCGTGAGGTGGCGCTGTTGTGCGCGTACGCCGCCGTGGCCTGCCTGCTCTACGGCTTCGTGATGAATTTGTCGTTCTGGCCGTTCGGACTCGGGCCGAACACGTCGGTGTCGTTCGTACCCGGGGATGCCGTTCTCGACAACCTCACCCGGTTCGCCGCCTTTTCCTTGACGACCTCCCTGGGGTGGGATCTGGGCCGGGCCATCACCGTGACGATCCTGGTCGCGCTCACCGCTGCTCCGGTCCTTCGAGCTTTGCGTCGAGCCGGCCGCAAAGCCGCCTTCGACCCGGTGGTGACGTTCGTACCGCAGAGGTGACCGGTCAGAAACGGCAACAAGTCGGGCCGAAACCTGTCGTTTGCGACCGGTTACCTGATGTTCTGGTGGCGATCAGGCGAAGTCTGCCGCTGTCCTGAGCAGCGATTCCCTGCTGATCGGCGAAAGGCGCGGGCACGACGCGCATTTCGCCTCGTTCGGCTCGAGGTAGACCAGACAACAGGAACCTCGCCGTACGAACCGCACCCGGCCTTTCCTGGGCGGGCGACGTTCGACGTCGACGTAGCGCGGTGCGGGCATCGGTGGGCCGATCAACTCGGTCAGCGTCACGGTTAGCTCTGTCGCCCGGTAGACCTCGCCGCGTGCCCGACCCACCCAGAGGAGGCGGTTGGCCAGCGAGTCCGTAGCGATCGCCCACAGCGGCCGCTCGCGCCGGGCTCCTGCCCGGGCTACCGCGGGGATGGCCAGCTCGAAACTCTCCCGAAGCGCCGCCGCGACCGACCGTACGTCGTTGCCGCCGTCGAGTACGGCCAGGGACCCGGCGGTGAATACCCTTCCGTCGGGCAGCCAATGCAACTCCACGTCGGCCGTCCTCGGCGAGAGTGCCTGGCCGGTCACGAACAGTGCGGCCACCGTGGGCGTGAGGAAGACCTGCGAGACGGAGTACCACCACAGCGTTGCCAGGACTCGACGATCGACGCTCGGCCACCGCTGGGCCTGCAGGCCGATCTGGGCGTCCAGCCACTCCGAGTCATCGACTCTGGCAAAGGAAATCGGTATCGGTGCACCCGTGGGCAGCAGGTAGCCGTGCTCCTCGCGAGGCAGACCGCCCGCCGTCGAGGCGAGCAACTCGTCGGCCGCTGTCGACCCCACCATTTCCACACTGCTCAGTCTGGCGGTGGAGCCTCACGATCATGACGAACGCCCGGACCTAACCGCTCATCGCCGGAAACTCCCGGACGGATCAGCGGCCGGCCTGTCAGGCTCTGCGGATGGAGAACGCGGACTGGGAGCGACGGCTGGCTGGCGCTGCAGCTGGGTCTGTCCGGCCAGCGTCGTCGTCGGGCGGTGATCCAACTGGCCAGTTCGCTGCGCAATCTCGGGCAAGCCGAGCAGAGCGTCGCCCTGCTCACCGCCAAACTCGACCGCGGCTCCGATGACGGCTCTGACGATCTCGACGACGCCGTGCGAGCGTTTCTGGCCCTCGCACTGAGCAGCGTCGGCCGTGATCGTGAGGCAGTCTCGGTTGCCCTGACTGCGCTGGCCCCGCATCTCACCCGGTACAACCGGTCCCTTGCCGTGTACGCGAGCCAACTCGGTTGATCGCGGCCCGACTAGGGTCGAATACATGGCTGGAAGGGGCTTCGCGCTCTCTGGCGCACTGCCGCTGGACGGCGGCCGCGCCATCGAGCTGCTCGAGGAAGTAGTCGACGCCGGATACGCGCCGGTCCTGTCCACCGAGGTATGCGGCACGAGCGCGCTGGCCCTGATCGCCGCGTTGGCTGCCCGCCGCCCCGGCGTACCGCTCGGCACCGGGATCGTGCCGCTGGCCGCTGCCAGCGATGCATCGCTGGCCATGGGTGCAGCTACCGCTGCCTCACTGTCGGGTACGACGTACTACCTCGGCGTCGGGACCTCCACCGACCAGATCGTGGTCGGCTGGCACGGCGGACGCTACGACGCCTCGATCACCGGTACGCGCGAACGGCTGACCGATCTCCGGGCCATCCTCGACGGTGAGCGACGCGGCTCGTTCGCCCTCCCACGACCGCCCGGGGAGCAGGTGCGCGTCCTGCTCGGCGCTCTCGGGCCGCGAATGGTCGATCTCGGCATGACCGACGGCGACGGCGTGATCGTCAACTTCACCCCGCCGGAAACCGTGCCGAAGCCGTTGGCGGACAAGACCGTTTTCAGCTATGTCTGGGTGCTCGTCGATGAGGAGTCCGAGGGCCGTGCCCGGCGCGATCTCACCGCGTATTGCCTTGCCGCGCCGTACGCCCGACACTTCACGACTCTCGGGTACGGAGAGGTCGTCGGGATGGTCAAGGAACTGGCCGGACAGCGTCGCCTCCGGACGGCCCCTGATCAGCTGCCCGCCGATTTCGTCCACCGGTTCTATGCCACGGTCGAACGGCTGCCCGCGCTGTGTGCCGAGTACGCCGCGGCTGGTGCCACCCCGATCCTGTTGCCGGTCACCGGCCCGGAGCCGGACTCCCTGCTGACGTCGTTGCCCAGGCAGCCCGGCAAAGTACCTGCTGACCCACCGGTGACACATACCGGCCCTCGCCTCGGTAAGATAAGACCAACATAAGAGCCGGTTCAGGTCGTGCGGGCGGGTCACAAGTGAGGGACGCCACTGAGCCAGGCTGGTTATGGGCGCGACATCTGGGCTATGTTACTGGCGAGTAACCCGGGACGGGTCGCCTGATCGAAAGAGTCGAGATGAGCCATTACACAGCAGATCTGCGCGACCTCGAGTTCAACCTCTTCGAGGTGCTGGACGCCAGGTATCGCTTCGGCACCGGTGCGTTCGCCCACATGGACACCGAAACCGCGCGGGGCGTCCTGGCCGGAATGGAACGGGTCGCCACCGGACCCGTCGCCGCCTCCTATCTCGACAGCGACCGCAATCCGCCGGTCTTCGATCGTGACACGTCATCGGTGACACTGCCCGAGTCGTTCAAGAAATCCTACCAAGCCATCATCGACGGGGACTGGCAGTTGGTCGGCCTGCCTGAGCACCTCGGCGGATTCGGAGCACCGCGGGCACTCACCTGGGCGGTCAACGAGATGGTGCTGGGGGCCAACCCCGCCGTGTTCATGTACATGTCCGGTGCGGCCTTCGCCGCGGTGATCGACCCGATCGGAACCGATGCACAGAAGCGAGCCGTACAAACCTGGATCGACCACAAGTGGGCCGGCACCATGGTGCTCACCGAGCCAGACGCCGGATCCGACGTCGGCGCCGGCACCACCAAAGCGATCCGACAGGCCGACGGCACGTGGCACATCGAGGGTGTCAAGCGATTCATCAGCGGCGCCGAACACGACCTGACCGACCAGATCGTGCACCTCGTCCTTGCCCGCCCCGAGGGTGCCCGGTCCGGTAGTAAGGGCCTGTCGCTGTTCATCGTTCCCAAATTCCACTTCGACTGGGAGACCGGGGAACTCGGCGAGCGCAACGGGGCCTTTGTCACCAATGTCGAGAAGAAGATGGGCCTCAAGGCCTCCACGACCTGCGAGATGACGTTCGGCCAGAACGGAATTCCTGCCGTCGGATGGCTCGTAGGCGACGTGCACAACGGCATGGCGCAGATGTTCAAGGTGATCGAGAACGCCCGAATGATGGTGGGCACTAAGGCAATTGCCCAACTTTCTGCGGGCTATCAGGTTGCTCTGGCCTACGCGAAGGAGCGGATTCAGGGCGCCGATCTCACCCAGTCCGCCAACAAAGCCGCTCCTCGAGTGTCCATCATCCATCACCCGGACGTCCGGCGATCGCTGTTGACCCAGAAAGCGTATGCCGAGGGCATGCGAGCGCTGTACCTCTACACCGCGAGTTTCCAGGATCAGGTGCTCGACGCCGAGGCGCGCGGGGTCAGCGACAGCGACGAGGCTCGACTCGCCTCCCGCGTCAACGACCTGCTGCTTCCGATCGTCAAGGGCTACGGCTCCGAGCGGGCCTATGCGGTTCTGAGCGCTGAGTCCCTGCAGACCCTCGGCGGTTCCGGCTACCTGCAGGACTACCCGATCGAGCAGTACATCCGCGACGCCAAGA
>JACCTM010000197.1 GCA_013812385.1 Geodermatophilaceae bacterium
CCGCAGACGACCTCAGGACGATCCCCGGAGTGGTGCACGGGGCCCGCCGTGTGTTGCCCGCCGAGATTTGGGACTACTCGTGCGGGGGTGCGGACAGCGAAACCACGCTCCGGCGCAACCGGACCGCCTTCGCCGAGATCGCGTTCCGGCCGCGGGTGCTCCGAGGGGTCGGCATCGCCGACCGGCCGCCACCGTCCTCGGGGTACCCCTGGCGCTGCCGGTTCTCCTCGCCCCGATCGGGTCGATCGCGACGTTCCATCCCGATGGCGCCCTCGCCTGCGCGCGCGTGGCGTCCGATGTGGGAACGGGAGCCTTCGTCGGCAACGCTGTCGCATCCCGCAATCGAAGAGGTCCGGGCCGGCTCGACCGCCCCGCTGTTTTTCCAGCTCTCCGTGTACGGGGACCGGGCCTGGCTCGAGGCGCTGGTCGACCGGGTCGAGTCGCGCGGGATACGCCGCAATCTGCGTGACCGCGGACGTGTCCACCTACGGCCGACGCGAACGGGACCTCCACAACCGGCACTTCCCCCGCCTGAGCGCAGAACGGCCCAATCTGGGTGTGGGCGCCCTGGTCGTCCCCGACATGGTTAACCGGGACGACTACAACGCCGCGCTCACGTGGGACGACATCGCGTGGCTGCGCAGCCGCACCTCACTCCCCATCATGGTGAAGGGAGTCATGACGGGCGAGGATGCGATCCTCGCAGTGGAGGCCGGCGCTGACGTCGTCTACGTGTCCAACCACGGCGGTCGCCAGCTGGACCACCTGCCGGCCACGATCGAGGTCCTTCCCGAGGTGTGCGACGCGGTGCGCGGCCGGGCCGAGGTCTTGCTGGCCAGCGGGATCGTGCGCGGCACCGATGTCGTGAGAGCGCTCGCCTTCGGGGCCTCGCCGTCGCGATCGGGAAGCTGATGGCTTGGGGGCTGGCCGCCGGCGGCGAGGACGGACTCCGGCGGACGATGCAGCTGCTGCAGATCGAGATACGCACGACGATGGCGAATCTCGGCGTCTCAGGGATGACTGACCTCGATCCGGGACTGCTCCGGCCGGCATCAGCAGCCGAGGGATCGGCCTGGCCGGCGGACCTGTGAACCGACTGACCACCCCAGGCGGCCATCGCCCCGTGGCGCAGGCCGCGCTCGGTTCGACGACTCGGCCCCGGCTGGCGTACTTCGGTACCTGGGTGGATCCGATCGCCCTGCAGATCTTGGGTGCGTTCGACGACCTCGACCTCGTCCGCCTGGACTACGACAGCCCGCCCTCCACGAACTGGGCCGAGATGGCCCGAGCTCACGGATATCAGGTCCGGCCCAGGTCGGAGCTCCGCGAACCCTGGTTCGGGAGCGCCGAACTCCTCGCGCGGTGTCCGCACATGCTGGCACTGAGCTCGACGGGGGCGGGATACGA
Source organism: Geodermatophilaceae bacterium (assembly GCA_013812385.1). GTDB lineage: Bacteria > Actinomycetota > Actinomycetes > Mycobacteriales > Geodermatophilaceae > JACCQS01. The sequence goes on from JACCTM010000197.1 coordinate 1,408, forward strand.
CTACATCGACGTGGACGCCTGCACGGCAGCGGGTGTGATCGTCTGCGACCAGGGCGGAACCAATCGCGAGGCCGTCGCCGAGCACGCCCTCGGACTGATGTTGGCGCTCTCCAAGCGCATCCACCAGGGCGACCGAGCTTTGCGGCGGGGCGGTTCCGTGGACCGGTTCGCCCTCCAGGGAAACGACTTGCGCGGAAAGACCGTCGGCATCGTGGGCCTCGGCTCGATCGGCAGCCGCCTCGCAGCGCTCTGCGGGACGCTGTTCGACATGCGCGTCCTAGCCTACGACCCCTACCTCACAGAAGCCCAGATCCGGGACAGGTCGGCCCTGGCGTCAGACTGGGAGAACCTGCTCCGGCGGGCAGACTTCGTGTCCGTCCACTGCCCTCTCACCCGCGAGACGACGAACATGTTCGGCGCGGCGGAGTTCGCGGCCATGCGACCCACCGCCTTCTTCGTCACCACGGCGCGCGGAGGCATCCACGACGAGATTGCGCTGGCCGAAGCACTGCGGGAAGGTCGCCTCGCCGGAGCCGGCGTCGACGTGTTCCTCCACGAGCCGCCGGCCGCCGACCACCCGCTCCTCCACCTGGACACAGTGATCGCCACACCCCACACCGCCGGACTGACCCAGGAGGCGCTACGCGAGATGGCGGCGGAAGCTGCCCGCCAGTGGCTCACCGTGTTCTCGGGACGAGCCCCTCCTCGACTGGTCAATCCGGAGGCGTGGCCGGCCTACACCCGGCACTTCGAGCAACTCCTCGGATTCACCCCAGCGCCGCTGAGGTGATGCCTCACCGACGCCTCGCTAACGCGTTCAGGCGGACGTAGTCGAGGGACAGCATACCGAGGCGGTCGGCCAGCGCCGACACGACTTCTCGACGACGCTTGGCCGGCGAGTTGCCGGTTGAACCGGCCGGTGGCCTCGGCCGCGCGTAGGCGTCGGACCAGGTCATCGAGGCTGGTGAAGTAGATCGGGTAGCCGGCTTGGCCGGCGGCGACGGCGAGCGCGACGGCGATCATGGTCTTGCCGACGCCGGGTGGGCCGAGCAGGGCGATGTTGCTGCGCTTGTCGATGAAGTCCAGGGTGGCCAAGTCACGGACCTTGCGGGCATCGAGGTCGGGTTGGAAGGCGAACCGGCGGCCCGGCGCCGGCCTCGAGATAGGCGGTGTCGTACGCCCCGTGCTGGGCCCGGTGCCCAGCCGTCGCCTGCATCGCTTGGGTCACCTCAGGCCTCGAAGGTGGCGAAGACCTTATTGGAGTTGAAGACATCGGTCTCCACGAACTCCGACCAGTTCGGGATCGGCCGTCCGAATGCGTGCATGGCACCCAGCAGAGGGAACCAGTTGAGCAACTCCTGTCGGCCCGCGTCCTCGATCTGATCGAGGCTGGTGCCGGTCCAGGGTTCGAGGTCGCCCTTGGTCATCGCGTCGTAGAGGCGACGGTCGCCGGCGGTGTCCGGCCGCATCCGCCATGTCTTGTCGCAGATGAACGCGTGCGACCAGCTCGAGGACGCGACCAACGCCACTCGCCACTCCGATTCTGCGAAGACCTCCCCGATCGCAGCGCCCACGTCGACCAGCCGGGAAGGCTGAGGTGACGGCGGCGAGGTACTTGCCGATGTCCGGGCGTCCCCGGACGGTCAGCGTGGTCCCGGCGGGCTCGTCCCAGACGTTTGCCCGGCCCTTCATGTCCGAGGAGTCCGCGGCGTGCGCCCAGGGCTGGACGTCCATGTCGTCGTAGGCCAGGACAGCGTACGGCGGGATGAGGTCCTCGCGGAAGTTCTCGTACTGATCATCGCCCCAGATCAGCACCACATCGGGCTGGAACTCATCCAGTGTCTGCCGGGCCCGTTCGAACCCCTTGATCAGCGCCGCCCGATGGCCGGCCGCCGCGGCGCGCCCCTCGTCGTCTGCCCACTCGCGGCGCATCAGCTCCGGCCAGTTCGCCGGATCCTTCTCGGCTGCCGGGATCGCGGGGTCCTCGAGCGTACGTCGCAGGATGCCGGCCATCGGTCCTCCTGTACCCCACCCAAGGATGGAGAGTTTGTCGGAACGTGACGCTGCCCAACTCTAGTCGGATACTGAATTATCGTCATCAATAACTAAGATGCGTCCAGCGCGATTAGCAGTTATTCGATCACGGACCGTCAGGTTCGCGGGTGGGGGCAGCCGACCCGGGCAGTGGGGAGCGAGATGGCGCAGAACAGCAGGGAACGGGGCTATGGGGGCAGCGCCGACCGGGATGCTGACACGAGTGCATCGGTGTCCTGGCAGGTGGCCCGAGCCAGCGAGGAGCACGGCGTTGACTTCGAGCCCAGTGTCCTGTCGCTGACCCTCACGCTCTATCGCGCCGTGACCGCCTACGAGCGCGCGGGCGCGGCCGAGTTGGCCCCGCACAACTTGACGACGAGTCATCTGAACATCCTCACCGTCCTGCACCGGGCGGAGCACCCACTGACCATGGGCGAACTCGGACGTGCGGTGTCCGTCCGTCCGGCGAACCTCACCGGCGTCGTGGACGCGCTGGTCACCCGATCCTTCGTCGAACGCCAGATCAACCCGGGCGACCGCCGCTCTTACCTGATCGCCAACACCACGGAGGGGGATGCCTTTCTGGCCGGGTTCCTGCCCGCGCACTGGCGGTACCTGGAGAAGCTCACCAGCGGACTGAGCAACGACGAACGGCTCCAGCTGGCGGCATTACTCGAGCGGCTGCGGGAATCGGTGGACACCGCCGAACGCAGCGGCCTGTCGAGTTCGGACCAGCTCGTCGGGTGATGATCGACGTACACACCCACGGACTTCCTCAGAATCTGCCGCCGCTCGGCCAGCGCTACGCAGGCCACTGGCCCGAGCTGGTCGAAACCGGGCCGTGCACCGCGGAACTCATGTTGGGCGAGCGACCCTTCCGCTGGATCGACGACCGCTGCTGGGGGCCGCGCAGGCGTCTGGACGACATGGATGCCGAAGGTGTTGGCCGGCAGGTTATTTCGCCGATCCTCGTGACCTTCTCCTACACGCTGCCCGCGGAAGGTGCTGCGGAACTGGCCCGATTTCAGAATGAGTGGATCGCCGGGATCACGCGGGAAGATCCTGACAGGTTCTCCGGTCTCGGAACCGTGCCGCTGCAGGAACCGGACGTCGCCGCCGAGATGGTCGTGGAGATCGTCACCGACCTGCAGCTGCCGGGCATCGAGATCGGCAGCAACGTCGGCGGCAGGCCGACCGAGACCGCAGTCGCCGCCGCCGCGCTGGTGCTCGGCGGGGTCCTCGATCGCCACCCCACACTGCGGATCGTGCTGGCCCACGGGGGAGGGGCATTCCTGGCTCTGCTGACCCGGATCGATCGGTGTACGGCGATGCTGCCCGGGATCACCCCACCCGAGCACGCGCCGAGTGAGTACGCGCGCCGGTTCTGGTACGACACCTTGGTCTACGACCCGGACACCCTGGCCCGGATGGTGCAGCGGGTCGGCTCCGATCGGATGATGATCGGCACCGACTACCCCTTCCCGATCGCCGAGCGTCCGGCCGGCAGGGACTGGCGGCCGCGGGCCTGGCCCGGGCAGATACCCACGCTGTGAGCTCGGGCACGGCAGCGGCATTACTGAAGCTGCCCGCTCCTGTTGGGTGATACCGGATCCGGATGCCGGTGTTCTCAGACCTTGGCGTCGGTCCGTGTTGTGGGCACGAAGAGGTCGGTCGACTCGAGCAGCCGCGAGGTGAAGCCCTGCTCGTGCGCGTATCGCAGGATCGCTGACAGCGCAGCCTGATTCGGTCCGACACCGTAGTCGAAGACGTCACCGAGCGCGGCCGGGCGTTCCGGCGATCGGACCCGCGACTTCTCCTGGCGGCCAGCCTGTTCGAGGCCTCCGGTCCGCCAATGGACGCTCTCGATGTCGAGACCGTGGTGTTCGGCCAGGATGCCGCGCATCCACAGCGATGCGGTCTGGCTCCACTCCGGTGTGCCGATCCGGGCCCCGGTCAGATCGGCAACGGTGCTGATGTCGGAGTCGGCGCGTACGAACAGCGCCGAATACCGGAATGCCGTGAGGGAAAGACCGGAATCGCGTCAAAGAGCCGATCCGGGTCCTCGACCGAGGCGAGATAGGCGTCGAAGGAGAACTCTGCTGCGTCGAACTCGCCGTACCGGCCCTGCCGCCAGAACAGTTCCTCGATGCCGGCCCGGACGTAGCGGAAGTCCACACCCTCGATTCTGATGTCGCGGTCGTAGAGGGCGCGGGCCGGTCGTAGAGCGCACCGGCGTAGGTCAGTTCGACGTCGTTCATGACGCACCTCTCGACGTATCTCTGGACGTAACTCGGTCAGGTCAAAAGCAGACCGGCCACGCCGGCAAAGATGATCAATGCCCCGATGCCGGTGGCGGCGGTGATGTTCTCGGTGTTGCGCAGCAAGATCAGACTGATCGGGATGATGACCACCGGGATGGCTGCGGCGATGACCACCGCGATCGCGACCGGGATGGAGATCGTTGCTGCGATCAGGCACATCTGCGCGGAGATCGTGATGACCCCAGACAGGACCCACATCCAGACACCGACCCGGTCGGAGCGGCGAATGTCGGCGACGACCGAGCGGATGTCGGTGTGCAGCAGAAGGAACACGGTCATCCCGGCGGCCGCGCCGACCAGGCTGCCGAAGATCGGGGCCTCCCACTCGCGCACGCCGGCGCCGCGGGCGACGTTGCCGAGCCCGTAGGCCAATGCGCCAAACAGGGCAAGTGCGACGTCCCTCATCGGCAGCCCGCTCGCGCGCCGTCGCTCGGGTGGCGTCGGGATTGCCTCCCCCGGCACGATCGCGGTGGGTTCGAGATCGCGGCTGGGCACCCGGGTAGTGAGGAACAGCCCGATTAGGACAGCACCGATGAATCCGATGGCCGACCAGCTCAGCGTCTCGCTCAACAGGAGCCAGCCGGCGATCGCCGCGAAGACTGGATTGGCGATCTGCATCGAACTCGCCCGGGTCGGGCCGATGTTGCGTACGGACAGGAAGAAGAACCAGCGACCCAGGTAGGTGGTCAACAGGCCGCCGAGCAGGAAATAGCCGAACGCGTCCCACTGCAGATCGAATGGCCGCGCCAGTACGACGTACTGACCGATTACCAGCAGCAGCGCGAACCCGACGTTGGTCGCCAGGGCGATCAGGAAACCGATCTCCTGCTTGACCCGCCGCGTCACGGCATTGAGGAGCAGCACGTTCCCGCTGAAGCACAGCAGCGAACACACCGCCAGGAGCTCACCCACTCCGGGTGCCAGCGGCGAGTGCGGCCCTCATGTCGGCGACGATGCCAGAGTCTCGTCGCAGGTCTCGAGGGCAGTCGCTCTCATCGTAGCTCGGACCGGGAGGTCTCCCGGATCCCCAGGATCACCAGCCCGCTGACCACGCCAGCCGCCATCAAGTACCACGCCGGTGACACGTCGCTGCCCGTTCGCTCGATCAGCAGCGTCGAGATCAGCGGCGTCGTCCCACTGAACAGAGCCGTGGCCACCGAGTAGGAGATGCCCACTCCGGTCGAGCGGATCGTGGTCGGGAACATCTCCGAATAGGCGGCCAGCGACACTCCGCAGAAGACCGCGGCGGGCAGCCACAACAGCAGCTGTCCGCTGGGCGCGGCGAGGAAGCCGCCGCTGCTCATCAACAGATAGGCCGGTCGGCGAACAGGACCATGGCCACGCAGGCGCCGATGAGCAATGGCTTGCGGCCCACTCGGTCCGACCAGGCGCCGAACAACGGACAGGCCAACGATCCGATGATGATCACTACGAGGACCGAGGCGTACGCGGTCTGCGGTTCCTCCTCCCGAACGATGAGAAGGTAGGACAGCGTGAACGCCAGGACCGTGTAGCAACTCACGCAGAAGGCGATCGCCACCCCGACCAGTCGAGTCATCATGAGCCACTGCTGGCCGAATGCCGTCGTGAGCGGCGCCCGGTCGACCTCGTCGGCCTCGACCAGCGCGGTGAATGCCGGAGTCTCGTGGGTCTTGGTACGCAGATAGGCGCCGACCAACAGGATAGGCACACTCAGCAGGAAAGGGATCCGCCACGCCCAGTCGGCCGGTGCGCCCTCGGCGAGAACACTGTTCAGCAGGAACACGACGGCCAACCCCATCGCGAAGCTAAGGCAGGCCGTCAGGTAGGCGACCGAGCCGAGGGCGGTCTGCTACCCGTTGACAAGACCTTCGTAAACAGAAATTCTTCGGAATGAAATATTTCCGCCATGGACGAACTGGGAGGTCACCCACCGATGGCGCTCCGGCTGATCTTGACGGTGGGGGGCCTCTCGTGACGGTCGGCTCCGAGATCGAGGCCATGGTCCTGACCGAACGAGACCAGCTGCGCGCGCAACGCTTTCCGCGACCGCGTCTGGGCCCTGACGACGGACTTCTGCGGGTCGAGCTGGCGGGCATTTGCCACACCGATGTGGACATCCTCGACGGGTCCTTCGCCAGTCCGTTGCCGCTGATCATGGGCCACGAGATCGTCGGACGGATCGAGGACGTCGGCCCGAATGCAGCCCGAGCGTGGGCTGTGCAGCCCGGCGACCGGGTGGCGGTCGAACCGATGGCCGGCTGCGGGGTGTGCCGCTACTGCGTCTCGGGAAACAACCGGTTCTGCGGCGACGCCGTGGGTTACGGCACCTCGACCTCGGCCAACGCGAGCCGCACCTGTTCGGGGCCTACGCACCGCTGATGTACCTGGCACCGGGATCGCTGATCCATCGGCTACCACCGGAGATGTCGGCCGAGAACGGAATGCTGGTCACCGTCGCGATCGCCAACGGCGTCCAATGGACGCTGGCCAGAGGCGGCGCCAAGCAGGGCGACCACGTCGTCGTACAGGGAGTCGGGCCGATCGGCCTGTGCAGTGTCGCGGGGGCCCGCGCTGCGGGCGCGCGGACCGTAGTCGCAACCGGACTGGCCCGCGACAGTCTCGGACTCGAGCTGGCCAAGGCCTTCGGTGCCGTCCTCGCTGTGGCCGCCGATGAGCCCCGCGGCGATTCGTACCTCTATCGACGTCGTCCGCAAGACCGGCACGGTGGTGAGCGCCGGGGTGACTGGCAAGGACACCCTGACTCCGCTGCCGCTGGATCTGTTGCTGCTCAAGGAGATTCGGCTGCAGGGCGTATTCAGTTTCGACAGCGAGGCAGTCCGTCGGGCCATCGCCCTTGGTGGAGACCAAGCGGTTTCCCTTCGAGCAGCTGATCACCCATCGCTTCCCGCCGGCGATCAGCTAGTCGACAGCGCAGAGAGGAAGACAGACATGGTCAACGTGTTGGTCACCGGCGGCCTGGGAGTCAACGGCTCTTCGGTCACCCGCAAGCTGCTCGAACGAGGGCATCTTCCCGTGGTGCTGGAGAACCGGCCCGACCCATCCCTTACCCGCGACATCGCCGGACAGTTTCCGGTCGTGGAGGCCGACATCACCGACCTGTCGGCGCTGGTGGCCGCGGCCGAGGAGCACTCCGTGGAGCGCGTTGTGTTCATGGCTGCGCTGATGCCCGGGCAGGTGCAGGCCGATCCACTGCTGGGCTTTCAGGTCAATGCCATGGGTGCGGTCAACGTCTGCGAGATGGCCCGCCAGGTCGGCATCGGTCGGGTCGTGTTCACCAGTTCCAAGGCGGCATACGGGGAGATCACCGCACCAGAGCACCGGCATCCCACTACCGTGCGATCCGGGAGAGCCACGCGTGCAATCCGGTTCTGGTCTATGACGTCTGCAAGGTCGCCGCCGAGGGAATGGGACGTAACTACCGGCGCGACCACGGCATCGAATTCGCGGCGTTGCGGTTCGGCACGATCTACGGACCGGGCAAGCTCTCCGACACGGCAAGGTATCGATCCTGAGTCAGCTGATCGAGAACGCGATGGCCGGCGTGCCTTCCACGGTCGAGCAGGGCGGCGACCAACGAGATGACATGGTCTACGTCGAGGACGTGGCCGAGGGTGTGGTGCAGGCGGCGCTGGCCGACCGACTCGAGCACGACACGTACAACATCGGCAGCGGTGCCGGGTCATCGCTACCCGACTTCGCCGCCGCCGTACGCGCGACCTTCCCGGACGCCCAGATCGAGATCGGTCCGGGGCTGGACTTCCTGCGGATGGGCGTCAACTACTATTCCGTCTTCGACATCGACCGCGCGCGAAAGGATTTCGGCTACGAGCCGCAGTTCAGCCTCGCCTCCGGGGTGGCTCACTACGTCAAGACGATGAAACGCCTCGGCCTCGAGCCGCAGACCAGCTAGTCCCCTTCGTCGTTCGAGAACAGGAGCATCTCGCATGGACAATCAGCTCTTCACCTACAGCCCGATCACCGAACGTCCGCCGATCACCTGGCCAGGTGGTGCCCGGGTGGCCTTCTACGTCGGGCTGAACATCGAGCACTACCGCGTCGATGCGCCGTCGACGTCAATCTTCGGGGGGACGGCCGGGTTGGCACCGGACCCGTTGAACTACGGGTGGCGGGACTACGGCCCGAGGGTCGGAATCTGGCGGATGATCGAAAGCCTTGACCGGCATGGCATTCGGGCCAGCGCGCTGATCAATTCCGACGTGTGCCGGCACTACCCGCAGATCATGGAGGCCGGCAAGCAGCGGGACTGGGCCTGGATCGCGCACGGCAAGGACAACTCCACCTTCCAGGCCGGTATGACCCGCGAGGAGGAACTCGCCTACCTGACCGAGGTCGTCGACACGATCGAGGCCACCACCGGCACCCGCCCTCGCGGTTGGCTCGGGCCCGCACTCACCGAGACTTTCGAGACGCCGAGTGTCCTGGCCGAATTGGGCCTCGGTTACGTCTTGGATTGGTGCAACGACGACCAGCCGTACCCGCTGGCCGTGCCGGGGATGCTGAGCATCCCGTACTCGATCGAACTCAATGACGTCACGTTGTTCGTTGTGAAGAGCTTCACCGGCCCGGAGTTCCTGCAGACCGTCAAGGACCAGCTCGACCAGCTTTATCTCGATGCCGCCGACACTGGCCGGGTGATGGCGCTGTGCCTGCACCCGTTCAGCGTCAACCAGCCCTTCCGGCAGCGTTACCTCGACGATGCGTTGGCCTACGTCGCCGGTCACGAGGGTGTCTGGCTGTCGACCACCGACGAGATCGAGGCCGAGTACCGCCGCCAGACGCCGGGACAGAGCTTATGACGACAGGGGACATCGTCGCGGAGTATGACCGACTGCGAAAGGATTTCAAGGACAAGGGCTTTGCCGCGCGAGTCGGGTTCGGGCAGCGTCCGGCACTTCTGGTCGTCGACCTGATCCGCGGGTTCACCGACGCGCGTTCACCGCTGGCCGGCGACCTCGACCCTCAGATCGAGGCGACCAACGCCCTGCTGCGCTCGGCCCGCGAGGCGCAGATCCCGTTGATCTTCACGACCGTGGCCTACGACGCCGATCTGCAGGAAGCCGGACTCTGGATCCGGAAGATCCCGGCCAACAGCTGGCTGGTCGAGGGCAGCGAATGGGTCGAGCTCGACGAGCGGCTGGGTCGGCGCGATTCGGAGATGCTCCTGGTCAAGAAGTACGCTTCGTGCTTCTTCGGCACCGACCTGATCGCCCGCCTGCAGTCCAAGCGGATCGACACGCTCCTGGTGACCGGCTGCACGACCAGCGGCTGCGTCCGGGCCACCGTCGTCGACGCCTGCTCGTACGGGTTCCACACCGTGGTCGTCGAGG
>JACCTM010000202.1 GCA_013812385.1 Geodermatophilaceae bacterium
CGAACCGCAGGCGGAGACGATTCGCCCCCAAGACTGTCACAGCGGCAGTTGTGCTCTGCGTTGTGCTCTCGGCGCTCGCTACGTTCCAGGTTCTGCTGATCCTCGGACGGCCGCTCGGACGCTTCGCGTGGGTGGTGCCGGCATTGCACCCGTTCTGCACGTATTGCACCCAACGAGTCACGTGCCGTGCATGCGGGACGGGTGGAGTGCGGCTACCAACTCACCTGGTCAGGGCATCAGGTCGGCCAGGGGGAGGCAGACTGAGGCGGTGAGTCCCTGCCCTGCTTGGGTTTCCAGGTCTACCTCGCCGCCGAGAGCGGTAACCGTGGACTCCACGATGGACAACCCCAGCCCGCTGCCGCCTCGATGCCGGGACCGAGCCGGATCGGCGCGGTAGAAGCGCTCGAAGGCACGCTGCTCGACTTCCGGCGGCATCCCCTCCCCGGAATCGATCACCTGTATTACGCCGTGCTCGCCAGTGGTCCGCATCTCGATCGAGACCGGTGATCCAGCAGGCGTGTGCACAAGGGCGTTGGCCACGAGGTTCGAGATCACCTGACGGAGTCGGTCGACATCGCCAAGGACGATGACCGGTGCGGTCGTCGCCGGCCCGGTGATCTCGCGGCCGGGATCGCGTACGGCGGCATCTGCGGCCGCGTCCACGGCCAGCTGGGTCAGGTCGACCGGCTTTCGTTCGAGCGGCCGTCCCTGGTCGAGGCGGGCCAGCTGGAGCAGATCGTCGACCAGGCGCCCCATCCGAATGGCTTCACTCTCGGTGCGGCCCATGGCCTCTTTGAGTTCGCCCTCGCCGCGCAGTCCGCCGGCCCGGTAGAGCTCGGCGTACCCGCGGATCGTGGTGACCGGCGTGCGGAGTTCGTGCGAGGCGTCTGCGGCGAACCGGCGCAGACGCTGCTCCGAGCGGCCACGGGCATCGAAGGCGGCCTCGATCGAGGACAGCATGCCGTTCAAGGACCGGCCGAGCGCTCCGGCCTCGGTCTTGGCCGGCGCCTCGGGAACCCGGTGCGTGAGCTCCCCGCCGGCGATGGCCGACGCCGTTGCAGTCATCTGCTTGATCGGCCGGATCCCGAGCCGGATGACCCACCACGTCACCAGTGCCAGTACGGCCAGGATCGTAGCTGTGGTGACCCAGGCGACCGCGGTCACGCGCGCGACGGTGGCATCAACGGATCGCAGCGGAAGCGCCAGAACCACCGTTCCGTCAGTGCCCGGCTCGGGATAGGCCAGGACGCGTAGGCGGACCTCCCCGTTGTCGAAGGTGTACGGCGTCCTCGACTCGGCAGCCCGCCAGGCTTGCGGCCATTCGATGTCAGGAAGTGCGGCATCGCCGATGTCGGGCGTGGAGATCGCGGTCTGCGAGCCGTCCGGATAGCAGACCAGCACGTAGAGCGAGCTGAGCCGGGGGCCGCCGTCCGGCTGGCCGCCTGGGTCCCCGTCTGGATAGCCGCCCGGCTCGCCGTACGGTCCTGCGCCGCCGTCGTCGGGGTCCGGACGCGGCAAGGATTCCAGCCGGTTCAGTGGGCCCTGAGCATCCTCGAGCTGTTGGTCGAGTTGGGCGAGCAGGGAGTCCGAGGTGCTCTGCACGACCACGAACGCAGCCAGTGACAGCAGGACACCGATCAGCAGCGTGCCGGCCAGCACTCGGGTTCGCAGCGACACCGACTCAGCCGGCCGTGCGTAACGTGTAGCCCACTCCTCGAACCGTGTGGATCAACTTGGGTTCCATCGCATCCACCTTGCGCCGTAGGTATCCGATGTAGGTCTCGACGATCCCACCGTCTCCGCCGAAGTCGTAGTTCCAGACCCGGTCCAGGATCTGGGCTTTTGACAGCACTCGACCAGGGTTCAGCATGAAATAGCGCAGCAGGTTGTACTCGGTCGGCGACAGGGACAACTCCTCGCCGGCCCGACGTACTTGATGCGCGTCGTCGTCCATCTCCAGATCGGCGTAGGTCAGCAGCGTGCTCTTCTCCCGGGCGAGCCCGGCCCGGCGCAGCAGAGCCCGGATCCGGGCGACCAGCTCCTCCAGGCTGAACGGCTTGACCAGGTAGTCGTCGCCCCCAAGGGTCAGCCCACGGACCTTGTCCTCGGTGGCATCCCGAGCGGTCAGGAACAACACCGGCACCCGGCTGCCGGCAGATCGCAGGCGCCGGCAGACCTCGAAGCCGTCGATATCGGGAAGCATCACATCCAGGACGACCAGGTCGTGGTCGCTGCCCACTGCGGCGTCGTACCCCGCACTGCCGTTGGCCGCCTCGCCCACCTGGAACCCGTTGTACCGCAACGCGGCCGTGAGCATCGAGCGCAGATTGTCCTCGTCCTCGACGAGCAGCAGCCGTTCCCCGGTCATGGGGACAGCGTGCCAGCCGTGGCTGAGAGTT
>JACCTM010000216.1 GCA_013812385.1 Geodermatophilaceae bacterium
ACCTCGCTCGGGTGGTCGATGTGCTTCCAGGACAACTCGGAGACGTGCACGAGACCATCGACGCCGCCGAGGTCGACGAACGCGCCGAAGTTGACGATCGAGGAGACCTGACCGGTGCGCACCTGGCCCTTGGCCAGCTTGTTCAGGAACTCGCTGCGCACCTCGGACTGGGTCTGCTCCAGCCACTGCCGACGGGACAGCACGACGTTGTTGCGGTTCTTGTCCAGCTCGATGATCTTGGCCTCGAGCTCGCGTCCGACGTAGGGCTGCAGGTCGCGTACCCGACGCATCTCCACCAGGGAAGCCGGCAGGAACCCTCGCAGCCCGATGTCCAGGATGAGTCCACCTTTGACAACCTCGATGACGGTGCCGGTGACGACCTCGTCGGCTTCCTTCTTGGCCTCGATCGTGCCCCAGGCGCGCTCGTACTGCGCCCGCTTCTTGGACAGGATCAGCCGTCCCTCTTTGTCCTCTTTCTGCAGGACGAGCGCTTCGACCTCGTCGCCGACCGATACGACCTCATTGGGGTCGACGTCGTGCTTGATGGACAGCTCACGCGAGGGGATGACGCCCTCGGTCTTGTAGCCGATGTCGAGCAGGACCTCGTCCCGATCGACCTTGACGATGATTCCCTCGACGATGTCGCCATCGTTGAAGTACTTGATCGTCGCGTCGATGGCGGCCATGAAGACTTCGGCGGAGCCGATGTCATTGATGGCGACCTGGGGCCGAGCAATCGTGGTGGGGGCGGTCATGAGGTAGGCGAACTCCGGACAGGCATCGATGGCAGGGTGGGCGGGGCAAAATAGGAAACGCTGGACAGCAAGCCGGACAGCACACGGCCGCAGCGCTTCTCCATCGTACCGGTTGAGTGCGCATGGGCGCAGAGCGGTCGGTCCCCGTGCATGCGATGCTCGCGCGGATGAGCCTGCCCCTGGATTCCGACGGCTATCCACGAGCCGACGACGTCGGCCGCGGTGCCGCCGATGCCGGGGCGACCCGCTCGGCCAACCGCCGCTGGTGGAACTGCGCAGCTCCGGCCTATCTGTCCGAGCACGGCCAGGATCTGGGCGCGGCCGACTTCCTCTGGTGCCCGGAGGGGGTGCGCGAATCCGAGGCTCGACTGCTCGGGGACGTGGCCGGTCGCCGGGTCCTCGAAGTGGGCTGTGGTTCGGCGCCGTGTGCCCGTTGGCTGGCCTCCCAGGCCGCTGATCCGGTGGGTATGGATCTGTCCGAGGGAATGCTGACCGAGGCCGCCCTACACGCGGCGCAGACCGGCATCTACCTGCCGCTGGTGCAGGGCGATGCGACGGCGTTGCCCTTCGCTGAAGCGAGCTTCGACATCGTCTGCAGCGCCTTCGGCGGTTTCCCGTTCGTGGCCGACGTGGGTACGGCGCTGGCCGAGGTGGCTCGAGTGCTGCGGCGGAAGGGCCGGTTTGTCTTCTCCGTGACCCATCCCTTCCATTGGGTCTTCCCCGACGATCCCGATCCGGCCCAACTGCGGGTCACCGGCTCCTACTTCGATCGCCGGCCGTACCTGGAACTCGACGCACAGGGTCGGCCGATGTACGTCGAGCACCATCACACGATGGGTGACTGGATTCGGCTGATCGTTGGCGCGGGTTTCGTCCTGGACGACGTCGTCGAACCGGTGTGGCAGCCCGGACGCGATGTGGTGTGGGGGTACTGGTCACCCGACCGGTCGGCGCTGGTGCCCGGCACCGCCATCTTCTGCGCGACCCTGCCGTAATTCGCCAGGAAGAAGAACATCGCGAACATCGCCGCGCCGACGATTGCCCTCGAACGTGCTTGTTGTGTCGGTGGGGGGAATCGGACCGGGACTATGCGGTCCGATCTTCCCCACGCAAGGGTGTCGGCCTGATCGCTGAAGCCGCGCCTAATGTGCAGCAGCGTCCCAACTGGCGCCGAACCCGACCGAAACCTCCAACGGAACCGAGAGCTCGGCCGCTGCACCCATCTGCGCACACACAAGGGACTGCACGGTGTCCTGCTCGCCCGGCGCGATCTCCAGCACCAGTTCGTCATGGACCTGCAACAGCATGCGGGACCTCAGACCCGCCTCGGTCAGCGCCGAATCTACACCGAGCATGGCCACCTTGATGATGTCGGCAGCCGAGCCCTGGATGGGTGCGTTGAGGGCCATTCGCTCGGCCATCTCCCGACGCTGCCGGTTGTCGCTGGTCAGGTCGGGAAGGTAGCGGCGACGGCCGAAGATCGTCTCGGTGTAGCCGGTCATCCGCGCCTGGTCGACCACGTCGTGCAGGTAGTCTCGCACCCCACCGAAGCGTTCGAAGTACGCCTCCATCTGCGCCCGCGCCTCCTCCGGACTGATCCGCAGTTGCTGCGACAGGCCGTAGGCCGACAGCCCGTAGGCCAGCCCGTAGCTCATCGCCTTGATCCGCCGGCGCATCTCCGGGTCCACCGCATCCACGGGGATGGAGAAGGCGCGCGAAGCTACGAAGGTGTGCAGGTCCTCGCCCGAGGCGAACGCCTCGATCAGGCCGGCGTCCTCGGACAGATGCGCCATGATCCGCATCTCGATCTGGCTGTAGTCCGCGGTCATCAGCGACTCGTAGCCTGGACCCACCACGAAGGTCTCCCGGATCCTTCGTCCCTCGGCCGTGCGGATCGGGATGTTCTGCAGGTTGGGGTCGGCAGAGGACAGCCGGCCGGTGGCCGCAACGGTCTGCTGGAAGGTGGTGTGGATCCTGCCCACGTCGTCAACCATCGGGATCAGCCCGTCGATGACCGTTCGCAGTCGGGTCACGTCCCGGTGTCGCATCAAGTGTTCGAGGAAGGGATGTCCGGTCTGCTCCAGCAGCGTGGTCAGCGACTCGGCGTCGGTGGTGTAGCCGGTCTTGATCCGCTTGGTCTTGGGCAGCCCGAGATCGTCGAAGAGGACGATCTGCAACTGCTTGGGTGATCCCAGGTTGATCCGCTGACCGATCACCGCATAGGCATCTTCGGCCGCAGCCGCTACCGCTTCGGCGAACTCGCGCTGCAGCGCAGTCAGCTGGTCGAGATCGATCGCGATGCCTGCCTGTTCCATCCGCGCCAACACTCGCGCCAGGGGCAGTTCCATCTCGGTGAGCAGCCGGGTGCCTCCCCGGCCGGCGAGCCAGTCCCCGAGCGAGGTGGCCAGCTCCGAGACCGCCATCGCCGTACGCACGCCCTGTTCGGCACGTTCGGTCTCGGCGGCTTCCTGGCCACCGTCCAGGGTCAGCTGGCCGGTGTCGCTGGCGGCCGGTGTGAGATCGCGCTTGAGGTAGCGAACGACCAGGTCGGTCAGATCGAAGGAGCGCTGCCCCGGCATCGCGACGTAGGCGGCCAGGATCGTGTCGCTACTGACCCCCGCGACCTCCAAACCGTGCGCCCATGCGGCGAGCAGGGGCCCCTTGAGGTCGTGGATGGCCTTGTCCGCCTTTGGATCGGAAAGCCATTGCACCAAGGCTGCCTCATCCTCGACTGCCAGATCCGCAATCCGAATCCACGTCCCACGACCGGCGACAGTGGACAGTGCGAGCGCTTCGATGGTCCCGGTACCGCGCCCCCAGGTCCCGTACGGCGCGACGCCCATCGGGTGCCGGCCGTGGCCGTGCTCGGCCAGCCAGGCCCCCAGGCCGCCCGCAACGCTGTCATCCACCGTGACCTCGAAGCCGCCCTCGGTGGCCGGTTCATCGGCGCTCAGATCGGTGAACAGCCGATCCCGCAGAACCCGGAACTGCAGGTTGTCGAAGAGTTGATGGACCTGTTCGCGATCCCAGCTGGTCCAGCGCAGATCCTCCGGCCGCTGAGCAAGGGGGACGTCGCGGATGAGCTGGGTGAGTTGACTGTTGCGAAGCACTGACGCGAGATGATCGCGTAGGGCATCACCGGCCTTGCCCTTGACCTCGTCGACGCGGTCGACCAGCGACTGCAGCGACCCGAATTCTCGGATCCACTTGGCGGCGGTCTTCTCCCCCACCCCTGGGATGCCGGGCAAATTGTCCGACGGATCCCCGCGCAGAGCGGCGAAATCCGGGTACTGCGCGGGCGTCAGGCCGTACTTCGCCTCGACCTCCCCAGGGGTGAACCGGGTCATCCCGGTGACACCCCGGTGCGGGTACAGGACGGTCACGAGCGGGTTGACCAACTGCAGTGCGTCCCGGTCCCCGGTGCAGATCAGAACGTCCATCCCGATTTCGGTGGCCTCTGTGGCCAAGGTGGCGATGACGTCGTCCGCCTCGTACCCGTCCACCTCGATGGAACAGATCTGCAACGCGGCCAGCACCTCCTGGATCAAGCTGACCTGGCCACGGAAGTCGTCCGGGCTCTTGGTGCGGTTGGCCTTGTAGTCGGCGTAGATCTCGCTGCGGAACGTGGTCCGGGACACGTCGAAGGCGACCGCGATGTGCGTGGGCGCCTCGTCAGTGAGCACCTTGATCAGCATCGAGGTGAACCCGTAGACCGCATTGGTCGGCTGTCCGGTCGTGGTGGAGAAGTTCTCCACGGGGTGGGAGTAGAACGCCCGGTAGGCCATCGAGTGACCGTCCACGAGCAGCAGTCGGGCTGGTTGCGCCGGTGCCGTCGTCTGTTCCTCGTCGACCGAAGGCTGGCCGGCTGCACTCTGGCTGATCGCAGTCACGGGGCCCACTCTAGGGTCGCGGTGTGACAGCTTCGCGGCCCTCTTTGCATCGGCCGCCGGACTGGCTGGCCGGCCTGACTCTGGGCCCGCTGTGTGACCGGATGGGCATCGTGATCACCGACTGGGACCCCAAGCGGCTGGTCGCCACGATGCCGGTCGAGGGCAACCAGTAGAGCGGCCAGGCGAAGCCGGGACCGTCCCTGGCCGGGGTGAGACAGCCTTAAGGGATCGTGCACGGCGGTGCCTACTGCGTCTTGGCCGAGGCGCTCGGATCAACCTCTGCGGCGATGTCGGTCGGGCCCGAGCGAGTGGTCGTCTGCATCTAACTCAACGCCAGCTACCACCGAGCGGCGCGCCACGGCACCATCACCGCAATCTGTCGGAACATCCATCTGGGTGCGACGCTGACCAGCCACGAGATCGAGCTGACCGACGACAACGCCAGGCTCCTCTGTACCGTGCGGTTGCGCTGTCTGATCAGGAATCGGCCACCGGCAAGCTGAGCGGCGCTCCGACGGGCCGGTCCATCCGAACGGTTGCGGCCATCCGGGCATCGCTCAAGGCT
>JACCTM010000236.1 GCA_013812385.1 Geodermatophilaceae bacterium
ACGTTGAACTGATGGCCAATCGAATCGCTAAGACGGTCGGCGCGGTACCACTCGAGAAACAGTCCACGCTCGTCCCGGTGCTGACGCGGTGTGAATTTGACGGCACCGGAGATCCCCAGTGGACGCGCCTGCATGATCAGCGCAACCCTGCGACCCCGACGGGTGCGCCCCGATCGCTCGTCAACAGGTTCAGCAAATAGCCGCCGTACCCGCTCTTGAGCAGCGGCTGGGCGAGTGCGGCCAGCGGGTCATCGTCGTGAAGCCCTGACTCCAGGCGGCTTCCTCGATGCAGTCGATCATGAGTCCTTGGCGCTCCTCGATGACCCCTACGTACTCGGCGGCCGCCATCAATGAGGAAAAGGTGCCGGTGTCCAGCCACGTGGTTCCGCGGGAGAGCAGACTGACTCTCAGCTGTCCCGCCTGCCGGTAGGCCTCGTTGACCCCGGTGATCTCCAACTCCCCGCGAGCACTCGGCGCCAGGCCGCGGGCGATTCGACGACGGTGTTGTCGTAGAAGTAGAGGCCGGGGCACGGCGTAGCGCGATCTAGGAAGCGCCGGCTTCTCCTCGATCGATATGACAGTCCCCAGCTCATCGAACTCGACAGCGCCGTACTCGCCGGGGTTGGCGACCTGGTAGGCGAAGACGAGCCCACCACGGAGGCTATCCCCGGAGCGCAGCTGTTCCCCGAGCCCAACGCCGTGGAAACGTTGTCCCCCAGGACAAGGCAACCGGCTCAGTGCCGATGAAATCGGCTCCGATAGTGAAGGCCTGCGCCAGACCCTCAGGGCGCGGCTGCACTGCGTAGCTGATCGTCAACCCGAGTTCCGACCCGTCACCGAGTAGTAGATCATCGGCTTGTCGTAGATAGGCTGTCTGCTCGTGCGGCTGCTAGTTACCGGTGGCGCCGGTTTCATCGGCTCCCATTTCGTCCGCAGCCTCCTGACCGATTGCTATACCGGTCTCGAGGACGCCGAGCTGACCGTGTTGGATGCGCTTACCTATTCGGGGAACCGCGAGAATCTGAGTCCAGTCGCCTCCGATCGGCAGCTGTCCTTCATCCAAGGGGACATCACTGACATAGGTCTGGTCGAGGACCTCATGCCCGATCACGACGTGGTGGTTCACTTCGCTGCGGAATCGCACGTCGACCGGTCGATCCACGGTGCCATGCCGTTCGTGACCACCAATGTCCTCGGGACTCAGGTCCTCCTCGAAGCCGCCCGCCGCCATGGGGTCGCTCGATTCCTGCACGTCTCCACCGACGAGGTGTACGGCTCGATCGAAAAAGGTTCGTGGGTCGAGCACCAGCCGCTGGCGCCGCGCTCGCCGTACGCCGCGTCCAAGGCGGCCAGTGACCTGATGGCCCTGGCCTTCTTCCGCACCCATGGTTTCGACGTGGTGGTGACCCGCTGCTCGAACAACTATGGGCCGTACCAGTTCCCGGAGAAGCTCATCCCGCTGTTCGTAACCAATTTGCTCGACGGAGGGACCGTTCCGCTGTACGGCGACGGCCTC
The DNA here is from genome assembly GCA_013812385.1 of Geodermatophilaceae bacterium. GTDB lineage: Bacteria > Actinomycetota > Actinomycetes > Mycobacteriales > Geodermatophilaceae > JACCQS01. The sequence goes on from JACCTM010000236.1 coordinate 1,517, forward strand.
AACATCCGCGACTGGCTGCATGTGGACGACCACTGCGCCGGCGTCGCACTCGCACTTCAGAAGGGCCGCGCCGGGGAGGTCTATCACATCGGCGGCGGCACCGAACTCACGAACCGGGAGCTGACCGAGAAGCTCTTGGCGGCCTGCGGAGCGACCTGGGATTCGGTCGTCCCGGTCGAAGATCGCAAGGGCCACGACCGCCGCTACTCCCTCGACATCTCCAAGATCGGTGCCGAACTCGGCTACGCACCGGCGGTCAGCCTGGACGACGGCCTCGCCGCCACGGTTGCCTGGTACCGCGACAACCGCGCTTGGTGGGAGCCACTGAAGTCACGCGCACAGGTACCCAAGTGACCCACTCGGTCACCGCTGGTTGGTGACCGGGGCCGCAGGAATGCTCGGCCGCGAACTATCCGAAGTGCTTGCCGCCGACGGATCAACCGGCGTCGTGCTCGCAGACCGAGCCCGGCTGGAGGTCACTGATGCAGATGCCGTTCGGCAGGCCTTGTCGGCGCTAGGGCCCAGCGGCGTCGTTCTCAATGCGGCAGGCTGGACGATCGTGGATGCCGCCGAAGCGCACGAGAACGAGGCGCGAGCAGTGAACCGGACCGCTGGCGCAACTTCGTCTCTACCATCCTGGGTCTTGCCGCCACTAATGAAAGCGTCGACGTAGTTGACGACCAGGTAGGGCAGCCGACGTGGGCGTGCGAGCTAGCCAGGAGAATGGTGGACATCGGACTCCAGCGGCCCGCCCCGGGGATATATCACGCCACGTCGGCGGGTGAAACGAGTTGGTACGGACTGGCCAGAGCCGCTTACGCCGAAGCGGGGCTGAACCCCGATCGGGTTCGACCAGTGACGACCGCCGCCTTCCCAAGACCAGCACCCCGTCCAACCCGGAGCGTGCTCTCCCACGGTCGTTGGCGTGCTGCCGGACTCCCACCACTGGACCACTGGGAACCCATGCTCGAGCGGGCACTCCAGAGCGGGGGCCTTCAGGCGTTAAGGGTGTGACTGGAGGGCGAGACTCCAGTTGATCAACCATTCGCACATGCGGTCATGCGTGAACGCACTCTGACGTCCGGGAGTCGTCCTCA
>JACCTM010000261.1 GCA_013812385.1 Geodermatophilaceae bacterium
TGGCCAAGCAGGTGCTGCCGAGCTTCTACGGCACCGACGACGCGGGGCTACCCTCGCGCTGGATCCAGATGGTCCGGCACACGGTGACCACGCTGGGCCCCAAGGTCCTCGCCAGTCGCATGGTGCGGGACTACGTCACCGAGCTCTATGCCCCGGCTGCGACCGCCGTTGCAGCGTTCTCTCCCGACGGATTTGCTGCCGCCTCCGCGTTCGCTGCGTGGCGGTCCACGATCACGGCCGCATGGAACGGCGTGCGGGTCGCCCACGTTGAAGCCTCCGGAGTCGGAGACATCCCCGAACTCGGGGCGCCGCTGACCATGCGAGCCCAAGTCGAACTGCCGGGCCTGTCGCCGGAAGATGTTGCGGTCCAAGCTGTGTACGGGCGGGTCGACGATCACGAACAACTGCACGACGTGACGACCAGCCCGATGCGGTTCGAAGGCAGCGACGGCGACCAGCACTGGTATGTCGGAGAGGTGCCGCTGACCCGCAGCGGCCCGTTCGGCTACACCGTCCGGGTGCTCCCGGACCATCCAGCGCTGACCGGACCGGCCGAACTGGGTCTGGTCGCGACCGCTGCCAGTTGATCGGGAAGGACGTCGCTCGGATCAGGCCTGGGGACCCAAGGCGAAGGTGATGATAGTCCAGCCCAGCAGCAGCCGGTCACCCTCTTCCAGGCGACGCGCCACGCCGGAATCCAGACGGGTCCACTCGGTCGCCGACGCCGAAGCGATGTGCGTTCCGTTGAGCGAGCCGAGGTCGAGAAGGTAGACCTCGCTACCCCGGACCTGAACGGCCGCATGTGCACTGGACAGCACGTTCTGCGAGTCCTCGATGGCAACGGGGCGGGCTCCACCGTTGACCACCAGATCGTGCTGTTCTGGCCGGCGGCCCAACACCAGGTCGTTGTCGATCGTGAGGGCCTTCCCGTCGTCGAAGAGCAACTGGGGCGTCGGCGTCGAGGCCGACCACATCTGGGTGGCACCCTGATCGTCACCGGAGGCTCCGGCCCCCGTGCGAGGGGATTCCGGCTGTTGCTTCGACGCCACCGGGTCAACCTCTGCCGCCGCGGCGGACGCGGAGGGGCTGCCGCCCATGGGATGTCGGGCGGCGTCGCGCTCCTCGTCGGGGTCGAGGATCAGGAGTGCTCCACCGCCGGGAACGACTCCTGCAGTGAGGTCGGTGAGCTCGGCCAGCTCGGCGGAACCATCAGCGGCGCCGGCTCCGCGTGGCGGCCGACCGACGGCAATCTGCCCGTGGCCACCGAAGCCGCTGGCGACCCAACTTCCACTGGCCGGTCGTCCGTCCACCTCACGCTGGCCGTCGTGGACCCGCCCGTCGCCGCGCCAGAGCGCAGTCCAACCCGATCCGTTGGGAACGGCAACGGCGAAAGAGCCTCTGGTGTGGGGAGCGTGGGCCGCCACGGCGGTGAGCACCCCGCTGGAGCCGGCACCGGTCAGTTGCGCACAGGAGACCAGCACTTCGGCGAACTCGCGTTCGCAGTCCGGACCGATCCAGACCACCCCGGCGCCTCTGGCGACCAGACCGGGCCCCGGTTGGACCTCGCAGCGTTGCGACATGCCTGCACTCTAACGACCACTGCGCACCCCCGTCATGGCGCTGCAAGCGGCTCGTGGCCATGAGGCAAGGTTGACTGGCCGCAGCGCCGCCTCGCGGACGGCCACGGCGTCGCTGGTTTGATGGGTCAGGTGGGCAGGCATCGAGACGTCGAGCAGGCCGCGGAGCGAGGTGACGGTACAGCCGACGTCGTGATCCAGATGGACGGTGTCGGTGTCGTGCGCGGCCCCAGCACCCTCCTGGACGACGTCTCGTGGACCGTCGAGCTGGACGAGCGCTGGGTGATCCTCGGGCCAAACGGTGCAGGCAAAACGACCTTGTTGCAGCTGGCCGCGGCGCTACTGCACCCGACGCGTGGAGAGATCCGGCTGCTCGGTGAGCCGCTGGGCCTCACCGACGTCTTCGAACTCCGCCCGCGGATCGGCTTCGCCAGTGCGGCCATCGCCTCCCGGATCCCGCCTGGTGAGCTCGTCAGTGATCTCGTGGTCAGTGCTGGATATGCCGTACTGGGGCGGTGGCGCGAGCGCTACGACCCCGAGGACCTGGTTCGAGCCCTGCAGTTGCTCGAGTTGATGGGAGTGGCCGGCTTCGCCGACCGGACGTTCGGGACGCTGTCAGAGGGGGAGCGCAAGCGGGTGCAGATAGCTCGGGCGCTGATGCCCAACCCCGAGATCATGTTGCTCGACGAGCCGGCCGCGGGTCTGGACCTCGGCGGTCGCGAGGACCTGCTCGTACGCCTGTCCGCCATTGCCGAGGACCCCGACTCGCCCACGCTGATCATGGTCACCCACCACGTCGAGGAGATCCCGGTCTCGTTCAGCCACGCCTTGCTGCTGCGGGAGGGACGCGTGGTGGCCGCCGGCCTGATCCGCGACGTGGTCACCTCGGCGAACCTCTCGGAAACCTTTGGCCTTCCGGTACGGCTGTCACGGTCCGGAGACCGGTACTTCGCGCGCCGCAAGCGCGCCGGCGCCGCCGCCACCGGGTTGTAGCTGGCGGCGACCAGCACTTGCGTAGGTAAGCCTTGCCTAACTACTCTGCGGTGAGCGGAACCCCGTACGGGGCACGCGCCGACATCTGGAGGTCTTGTGCTTAGCGTTTTCGGGTCTGGTCCACGCCGGTTCACTGCCACCCGTGGCGCAGTGGCCGGGGTTGTCCTGCTGGCCGCGCTCAGCGCGTGCGGTGAGAGCGGAGCCGGAGCCGATGGGGCGGGCGACAACGACGCGCAGGCGTGTACGGCGGGAGAAGTCAGCTACGGCGAGGTCGACGAGGAGGTGGCCGCCGCCGAGGTCGACGAGGAAGCCCTGGTCGTCTACTCCGGACGCAGCGAGGATCTGGTCGCACCGCTGCTCGACCAGTTCACCGAGGAGACGGGGATCGAGTTGTCGGTGCGCTACGGCAACACCGCGGCGATGACTGCCCAACTCCTCGAGGAGGGCGACCAGAGCGCGGCAGACTTCTTCCTCTCCCAGGACGCCGGCGCCCTTGGCGCGCTGGCCAACGCCGGATGCCTGGCGACCCTGCCCGAGGAGACCCTGGAGCAGGTGGCGCAGACCTACCGCGCCGAGGATGACACCTGGGTGGCCCTGACCGGCCGGGCGCGGGTCATTGCGGTCAACCCCGACCTTGTCGTCGAGGAAGACCGACCCACGTCCATCGACGACGTGCTGGACGAGCGCTGGTCCGGCCAGGTCGGGATTGCGCCGACCAACGCCTCCTTCCAGTCCTTCATCACCGCGATTCGAGTGCTCGACGGGGAGGATGCGGCCCGGGACTTCCTCGACGGACTGGTCGCGAACGACGTCCAGAGCTACGAGGGCAACGGCGACGTCCTGGCCGCCGTCGATGCCGGCGAGATCTCGATGGGCCTGATCAACCACTACTACCTCTACGAGCTGGCGGCTGAGGCGGGTCGTGAGAGCATCGTCGCCGAGAACCTGTTCCTGGACGACGGCGGGGCGGGCTCTCTGATCAACATCAGCGGTGCAGGTGTTGTCAGCGGAACCGACCGCGGCGACGACGCCCAGGCGCTGCTGGACTTCATGCTCTCGGAGACCGCGCAGAACTACTTCGCCGAGAACACCTATGAGTACCCCATGATCGAGGGCGTCGACCCACCGGCCGGATTGCCGACGTTAGAGGAGCTCGACGCGCCTGACCTCGATTTGTCCGATCTGGACAGCCTCGGTGAGACCCTCGAGCTGATCAACGAGGCGGGCCTGACCTGACCCTCACCGTCCAGCGGAATCCGCGCAACAACCGGCTGCGCGGTCGGCGGCGCCTGCCGGTGCTGTTGACCGCTCCGGCCTGCCTGGCGGCGCTGATCGCACTCCTGCCACTGGGCTACCTCGTTCTCGTTGCTGCGCGCGCGGACCCGGCAGTCCTGCTGGCTCAGCTCGTGCGGGGACGCAGCCTGATGCTGCTGGCCTCCAGCGTCGGCCTCGCAGCCACGGTCACCGCGGTGTCGGTGGTGCTGGGCGTCGGTGCGGCCTGGCTGATCGAACGTACGACGTTGCGTGGCCGCCGGATCTGGGCGGTCCTGGCTGCCCTGCCGCTGGCGATCCCGTCCTACGTCGCCGCGTTCAGCTGGATCTCGATGCTTCCGGACATCGCCGGCTTTCCCGGCGCGGTGGTGGTGTTGAGCCTGTGCTGTTTCCCCTACGTCTACCTGCCCACCGTGGCGGCGTTGCGCCGCCTCGACCCCGCGATGGAGGAGACGTCGAGGTCGCTCGGCATCGGTCCGTACGCCACGTTCTGGCGGGTGACCCTTCCGCAGTTACGTCCGGCCGTGGCTGCCGGCGCACTGCTCGTCTCGCTCTACACGCTGTCGGATTTCGGCGCAGTCTCGATCCTTCGCTACGACACCTTCACCCGAGTCATCTTCACCTCGTTCAACGCCAGCTTCGACCGGACTCCGGCCGTCGTGCTGTCCGGAATGCTGGTGCTGGTGACCGCGGTCATCGTGCTCGCCGAGGCGCGCACGCGAGGCCGGGCCCGATACGCCCGCCTCGGCTCCGGGGCCGCGCGACTGGCGTCTCGGATCGCCTTGCAGCGCAAAGCGATAGCGGCCTACGGTGCTCTCGGCCTGCTTGCCGCTGCCTCGCTCGGCGTGCCGCTGGTGAGCATGGGCTACTGGCTCTCGGTCGGTCGGTCCGGGCAGTTCGACCTGTCGCAGATCATCGAGGCGGTAGGCGGATCGCTGGTCCTGGCCGGAGGCGGGGCGGTGTTCACGATGCTCCTCGCCCTTCCGGTGGGCCTGCTGGCCGCTCGCCACACCGGCCGGTTGCCCGGATTCCTGGAGCGCGCCACCTATCTCGGCCATGCGGTCCCGGCCATCGTCGTGGCGTTGTCACTGGTGTTCTTCACAGTGCGCTACGCCTTTGGCCTCTATCTGAGTGTTCCGCTGGTGATCTTCGCCTACGCCGTCCTCTTTCTCCCACTCGCGGTGGGGGCCGTTCGAGCATCGGCCGCACAGAGCCCTCCGGTCTTCGAAGAGGTGGCCCGCTCCCTGGGCCGCGCCCCGAGGCAGGTGCTGCGTACGGTCACCCTCCCGCTGGCCGCGCCCGGCATCGCGGCGGGCACCGCGCTGGTCTTCCTGGCGGCGATGAAGGAACTCACGGCCACCCTCGTACTGCACCCCACTGGTATGGACACCCTGGCGATCCGACTGTGGAGCGAGACCTCCACCCGCTCCTATGCTGCCGCCGCCCCTTACGCTGCCCTGCTGATGCTGGTTTCCGTCATTCCCACCTATCTGTTGGGTCGTGATCGGCGACGTACGGGCGAGGGACTGCCCGAGTCGAGGTCGGATCAGTCTCTCCTTGATCCACAGCCGGTGCACCGGTGAGTGCGCTCAGCGTGTCCGCCGTGGACAAGTCCTTCGGCCGTACGCCGGTTCTGCGTGGGCTGTCCCTGGAGGTGGCGCAGGGCTCGATCGCGGCGGTGCTGGGGCCATCCGGTTGCGGGAAGACCACCCTGCTTCGGATCATCGCGGGCTTCGAGGCGCCGGATGCCGGGGAGATTCGGATCGGCGGGCGGGTCGTGTCCGGTCCGTCCGGGCAGATCCCCCCAGAGCGTCGGGCGATCGGCTTCGTCCCACAGGAGGGCGCCCTTTTCCCGCATCTGAGCGTGCGCGGCAACGTCGGGTATGGGCTCGGCCGTAGCGCCGGGGCCTGCACGCGGGTGATGGAAGTGCTGGATCTCGTGGGCCTCGCCGACCTGGTCGAGCGGATGCCACACGAGTTGTCCGGAGGCCAGCAACAGCGGGTCGCCGTGGCCCGAGCGATGGCTCCCCGGCCCGCCTTGGTGCTGCTCGACGAGCCGTTCAGTTCGCTGGATGCCGGGCTGCGTTGGGGAGTCCGTGAGGTCGTGCAGACCGCGATGCGCGCCGACGGCGCCACTGCCGTCCTGGTGACTCACGACCAGGAGGAGGCATTGTCCTGCGCCGATCTGGTCGCAGTCATGCGACACGGCGGCATCGTTCAGGCGGCCGATCCGGTCACGATCTATCGAGCCCCCCGTGACCTCGAGGTGGCCGAGTTCGTGGGGGATGCGGTCACGATCGCGGCGCGTTTTTCTGGCGGCTTCGCCGAGACCGAAGTCGGCCGGTTACCACTGCGTACACCGCTGCCTCCGGACGGCGCCGGGTTGGCGCTCATCCGACCTGAACAGTTCGTGGTCAGCAACCGCAACGGCGGCTCGGCGCCGACCACGGACACAGGACCGGCGGTTGCCGCGACGGCCGGCCAGCAGTATTTCCTCGGTCACGATGCGCTCCTTGCCATTTCGCTCTCTTCGGGCGCCGTCGTCACCGCGCGGTCCTTGGACCCGGGACCTGTAGGTGAGCGAGCGGTGTGGCTCTCGGTTCGCGGCCTGGTCAACGGCTATGTGCGGGAGGGGAAGACCCAGCGCTTGTAGGCGGTGAACCGGATCGCGGTCCCGACCGCGATCGTCGTGACGTTGGTCAGCTGCAGGATCAGCGTGTCGGTCTGTCCGAGCCGGTACTGAACGATCCACAGGATCGCCAGGCTGACCATCAGCGTGAAGGCGTTGACGGCGAAGAAGATCGGGTATTCGCGGCGGACGCCGGTGCGGGCTCGATGAGAGAACGACCAGTGTCGGTGCATGAAGTATGCAGTGGTCGTCGTGATGGAGGTCGACACGATCTTGGATACCAGAGCGTCCGCACCGACGACGGCGTACATCAACTGGAAGATCGTGACGTCCAGGGCGAAATTGATGGCGCCGACGACCCCGAACGCGGACAGCTCTTTCAGCAGCACCCGCCAGGTGGCACGCACGGTCGCTTTGATCCCCGGAATCCCCGGCGCGGCCTCCACCCACGCAAGCCTACGTCCGACGAGAACCGAACTCGGCGTCTGGTTAGGCTCGCTCAGTCAGGTGTAGGTCACCCAGGCGATGACAGCTGGAGGCTCGTGTGGCAGGTGGGGAGTTCGTCACCCTGGAGGTGGCCGACGGGATCGGGACCATCCGACTCGCGCGACCGCCGATGAATGCGCTCAATCGGCAGCTGCAGGAGGAGATCCGCGGCTGCGCCCTCGAGGCCGGTGCCCGTGAGGACGTTCGCGCGGTGATCGTGTACGGCGGTGAGAAGGTATTCGCCGCCGGGGCCGACATCAAGGAGATGAGCTCGCTGAGCTACAACGACATGGCAACGCGAGCGCATGAACTTTCCGGTTCCTTCAGTGCGCTGGCTGGCATCCCGAAGCCGACCATCGCCGCCATCACCGGCTACGCGCTCGGCGGCGGGTACGAACTCGCGTTGTGCTGTGACTTCCGCATCGCGGGGGACAACGCGAAGGTGGGTCAGCCCGAGATCCTTCTGGGCATCATCCCTGGGGCCGGTGGGACGCAGCGCCTCTCGCGGCTGGTCGGGCCGGCCAAAGCAAAGGACATCGTCTATACCGGGCGCTTCGTCGGCGCTGAAGAGGCGCTGGC
>JACCTM010000279.1 GCA_013812385.1 Geodermatophilaceae bacterium
ACCGCGTCCAACCGCCCCGCGCCCCGCGCGGTCCTCCGGTTGATCGGATGCACGTTCTCGCGACAGCTGGCCACGTCGATCATGGGAAGTCCACGCTGGTCCGTGCGTTGACCGGCATGGAGCCCGATCGCTGGGCCGAGGAACGTCGCCGAGGGATGACCATCGACCTGGGCTTCGCCTGGACCAGCCTGCCGACCGGGGAGACGGTCGCCTTTGTCGATGTGCCCGGTCACGAGCGTTTCGTAGGGAACATGTTGGCAGGGGTGGGATCGGTGCCAGCCGTGCTGTTCGTGGTCGCAGCCGACGAGGGGTGGGAAGCGCAATCCGGTGAGCACCTCGATGCGCTGAACGCGCTCGGCGTAGGCCATGGCTTGCTGGTGATCACCCGCGTCGACCTCGAGGAACCGGACACCGCCCTCGAACTGGCGATGGGTGAATTCGCCGGGACGAGCCTCGCCGATCTGCCATGGGTTGCCGTGAGCGCTCGTACCGGTACCGGACTGGACGAACTGCGAGTCGCCCTCCATGCCCTGCTATCCGAGCTGCCAGAACCGGATACTGGAGCCGACGTGCGGCTGTGGGTCGACCGGGCTTTCACCATTCGAGGCGCTGGCACCGTCGTGACCGGCACCTTGTCAGGCGGCACACTCTCGATCGGTGACACTCTGACCCTGCACCCCTCCGGGGCATCGGTGACGGTTCGTGGCCTGCAGAGTCTGGGACAGGCACAGGGCACCGTCGAGGCGACCGCTCGGGTTGCGGTGAACCTACGTGGTGTCGCTCTCGACGAGGTCAGCCGCGGCGACGCGTTGGTCAGTCCGGAGCGCTGGCTGACGACACGAGTCGTCGACGTCGCCATTCGGCCCATGGGCGGCCCGCTGCCGAGCGAAGCTGCCATGCATATCGGATCTGCCGGTGTGCCGGTGCGGACCCGCATGCTGGGCCAGAGCAACGCGCGGCTGACCTTGGCCGCGCCGCTACCGCTTCGGATCGGTGATGTCGCTGTGCTGCGAGATCCGGGGCGACGCAGGATCGCCGCGGGCATCACCATCCTCGACATCCGCCCTCCGTCCCTGTCCAGGCGAGGCGATGCCGAAAGACGGCGCAGCGCTCTTGCCCAGCAGGACGGGCGTCCTGACGGTGCGGCGGAGTTGCGGCGCAGAGGGATTCTGGCGGTTCCTGAGCTCGTGGCAATGGGCGCGGTACCCCCGCATGCACCGCTGGTCGGCGACTGGTTGGTCGACGAGCAACTCCGAAAGGACTTGGCCTTCCGCGCCGACACGGTGGCGCGAGCCTACGTCCTCAGTCATCCGCTGGAGCCGGGAATTCCGCTGGAGATGATGCGGCGTCAGCTGACGCTCCCCGACAACCGCCTACTCATGGCCATCCTGCCGCCGACCCTGGTCGTCGACCAAGGACGGGTTCGCGCCGCCGAGGACAGCACAGAACTTCCGGAGGACGTACAGGGCGCTGTCGACGTGATCCGCGCCGAGCTTGCTGACGACCCGTTTGCAGCACCCAGTGGGGTACGGCTGGCCGAACTGGGTCTCGATCGCCGGCGACTGGCTGCCGCCGTCCGAAGCGGTGCCTTGCTCAAGATCGCGGAGGGCATATTCCTGTTGCCTGGCGCGGACGCCGGTGCAGCCGAGCGGCTCGCGGCACTCGCGCAGCCGTTCACCGCCAGTGATGCCCGGACGACACTCGGCACGACGCGCCGGGTCATCATTCCCCTGCTGGAGTGGCTGGAGCAACATCGATTCACCCGACGCACATCCGGGGGCGATCACGAGATCGTCGACTCGGGGTTCACCTTCTCTGCACCGACCTGGCCGGGAACCGACGAGTGATCGCCGTCTCGTTGACCCGGCAAAAGAGTATATAAAAGTTCCTACAGTGCCCGGTCGCCGACCAATGAGACTAATGACCGAGCCGCACCCTGGAACCGTGGGGACTCGGTCCCGACGATCTCGAGGCCGCGGGCCTTGACGTCGTCATGCTCCGGATCTCCGGGCTCGGCCAGACCGGACCGGAGCGACCCGTCCGGGCTTCGGGACCATCGCCGAGGCGATGAGCGGGTTCGCCCACCTCAACGGTGAACCGGACGGGTCGCCCACCTTCCCCTCCTCGACGTTGGCCGACGGCGTGGCCGCGACATTCGGCGCCTTCGGGATCATGGCCGCGCTGGAACCGGGCCAGAGGCGTGCACCGGTCGACGGGTGTGGAAGTCGTGGATATGGCCCTGTTCGAAGGGCTCTTCCGGATCATCCCGACTCATCTCGCTGCCTACGACCAGCTCGGTGAGATCGCGATGCGTCCCGGCAACAAGCTGAC
>JACCTM010000286.1 GCA_013812385.1 Geodermatophilaceae bacterium
TGGACCCGGTGCTGGTCGAGATCATCCAGGGCTACCTGGCCAGCGTCGAGATGGAGGTCGAGACCGCGATCGCGCGGACGTCGCGCTCTCCGATGATCCGGGACGCGCACGACTTTCGGGCCGGAATCCATGACCGGCACCTCCGCAAGTTGACCGGCAGGTCCTACTCCGCGCTGGTGCACCCGATCGCTCGGGACTTCCCGCCGGAGACGATGCGCCGCGGCGACGTGTTCTTCCACAACGACGTCTACGAGTCGGAGGGCGGCATCGGGCACCTGCCCGACCTGTGCGTCACCGTGCCGGTCTTCGCCGATGATGCACAGGGCGTCCCGTACGTCGTGGCCTTCGTCCAAGCCTTCGGTCATCACGACGACATCGGCGGGTCGGTGCCCGGGTCGATGCCGTCAAACGCGACGAGTGCCTTCCAAGAGGGCCTGATGGTGCCGCCGATCAAGCTCTGGTCCCAAGGCGTACCCAACGCGGAGGCCCTTCGGATCATGACCCGCAACTCGCGGATGCCGGAATCCCTCGCCGCTGACCTGGACGCGGAGTGCTCGGCCTGCCTGATGGGAGCGCGTCGGCTCGGCGAATTGTTCGACCGATATGGAGTCGAGGCCGTTGAATCGGTATTCGACGCGATCCTGGACAACACCACGGCGACCTACCGGCGCGAGATCCTGGCGAGGATCCCGGTCGGTACGCACGTCTGGGAGGACTACGCCGAACACGACGGCGTCGACCCCCCGCGACTGCATGCTCAGCGGATCAGCATGACCCGCACAGGTCCCGACGATCTTGATGGCGACCAGCTGATCCTCGACTTCACGGGAACGAGCCCACAGGCCAAGGGTCCGATCAACCACGTCGGGGACTTCGCCGACGGCACCTTCCTCAAGAAGTGGCTGGCCCCGATCCTGCGCAACCTCGCCGAAACCCCCGAGCGGATGGCCGAACTGGACGTCAACGAAGGCGTCGTCCCGCTGATCGAGATGCGCTTCCCCGAACCTGGAACGCTGCTGACGCCGGTCTTCCCGGCGCCGACGAACGCGCGCACCTTCGTGATCCTTCGCCTGCTCGGCGTGCTGGCCGGGGTGATCGCGAAGGCAGTCGACGGCCGGATGCCCGCCGATCAGGAGACGATCCGCTACACCGGCGTGTACGGCCAGGACGCCGAAGGCCAGCCGTACCTGATGCGTGAGGTTCTGGGCGGTGGCTCGGGGGGCCGCTACTACGCCGACGGCGAGGACACCATCCACGTCGTACCGGACTCCCGAAATCTGCCGACCGAGTTTAGCGAGTCCCGATTCCCGTTCGTCGTCGAGTCGCTGGGCCTCGCGGTCGATTCAGGGGGAGCAGGTCGGTTCCGGGGAGGGCTCGGCTACGAGAAGCACATCCGGATGCTGTTGCCGGCGAACTTCATGTCGATCGCCGACCGTTCGATCCTCGCCTGTTGGGGAGTAAAAGGCGGCAAAGCCGGTCGTTCCTTTCAGCTGACAGCCGACCCCGGCGGACCGAACGAACGCCAGGTCGATGCCCTCGCCGACGCCGAGCCGCTCGCGGCGGGGGAGACCGTCCGGATCCGGACAACCGGCGGCGGTGGTTGGGGGGATCCCCTCGATCGCCCGATCGACGACGTGCTGCGCGACGTGTCATGGGGGAAGGTGTCCGTCACAGGCGCGCGCGCGGACTACGCAGTCGTGGTCACTGGGGATGTGGATGCCCCATTGTGTGATGAGCCGGCGACGAACGCCCTGCGCGCGGCGTGCCGGGCCGCGCGTACCGGCCAGGAGCCATTCTTCGACCGAGGCCCCGGCTACGCCCGTCTTTCCGGCGGCATCGCCTATCCCGATGTGGACCTGATCTAGCCGGCGGGTGTCGATCATCAGGAGTACGACGGGGTTCCGCGTCGATCCGCATGGAAAGCGGGTAATCCGGATGATCAACATGACGTGAGCTGTCACTATCGGGGCATGAGCGGCGAGGATGGGCCGTACGGCGACCTGGCGGTCACCGACTCTCTCGTCGTGCCTGCGCGCTGGCTGCAGTGGCGCTTCTCGCGATCCTCAGGGCCTGGCGGCCAGGGCGTGAACACTGCCGACTCGCGGGTCGAGCTGTCCCTGCATGTGCCGACGATCCCGGGATGGCCGGAGCAGATCATCGAGACGGCGATCGGCCGGTTGGGGGAGCGATTGACCGACGGGACCCTCACCATCTCTGCCTCGGAGTTCCGTCAACAGCTGCGTAACCGGGAGGCGGCGCGGGGCCGGATGGCCGCGCTCCTGCGCGAGTCCGTGGCGCCGGCTGGACCGCGACGCAGGCCGACCAGGCCGAGCCGGGGGGCACGAGAACGCCGGCTCGAGGACAAGCGCCAACGCTCCCGACTCAAGCAGGATCGCCGCGCTGAGGATTGACCAGCAGCCGAGGATTGACCTGAATCGGTCGCTTTGCCTACCTGGTGCCCTGACGCGCCACACCCGGCCACGGCGTGTCGGGGCATGAGATAGGCAGAAAGGCGCAGCCGCTAGCGTCGGGTCAGTGATGAACGTCGGTCGGCCTGCGCTGATCGGTGTCCTGGCGGCGGCTGGTGCTGCCGTCCTGTTCGGCATCAACGGGACGGTCAGCAAGGTGGCGCTGGGTTCGGGGCTGTCCTCGCTCGACCTCGTTCAGCTCCGATCCATGGGGTCGGCCGGCGTCCTGATGGTGTTCTTGTTGCTAACCCGTCCCTCGACCCTGCGCGTCCGGCCACGGGAGCTGGGTTTCCTCGCTCTGGTCGGCGTCATCGGGATCGGCCTGGTGCAGTGGTTCTACTTCGTGGCCATTTCCCGGCTACCGGTCAGCATTGCACTGCTGCTGGAATACCTCGCACCTGTGCTCGTGGTGCTGTGGGTCCGGTTCGTCCGCCGTGACGCGGTGCGTTCCCGGATGTGGGCGGCACTGACACTTGCCGTCCTAGGGTTGGTCATCGTCGCTCGGGTGTGGGACGGACTGACCCTCGACGGGCTCGGACTGCTGGCCGGACTGGGCGCGGCCGTAGCACTTGCGACGTACTACTTGTCGAGTGAGCGCGGAATGGCAACTCGCGATCCGCTGAGCCTGGCGGCCTGGGTGTTCACCGCTGCCGCCCTGTTCTGGTCGGTGCTGCGTCCGCCGTGGACCTTCGAGTGGTCCTGGTTGAGCCGCGACATCGCGCTGCCGACGCCCTTCGACGGAATGACGGCGCAGTTGTGGCTGCTCGTCGCGTGGATCATCGTCCTGGGAACGGTCGTTCCGTATTCCCTGATACTCGTCGCGCTCTCGTCGCTGGGATCTGCTCGTACGGGTCTGCTGGGTATGGCTGAGCCGGTGATGGCCGGTCTGGTCGCCTGGCTGGTTCTCGACGAGATGTTGAGCGCGATCCAGTTGTTCGGTGCGGTACTGATTCTCACCGGCATCGTGCTTGCCGAAACATCGAGGCAGCGATCCGCCGATGGCGACAACGAGCCGGCACCGACGGCTCCAGGTGGCGGTCCGGCCGACCCGTGACCCCGGCGCGGGGACTACTTCGGAACCCGCCCATCACGTCTGTGCGCACGCACCCGGCAACGCCCCACGTA
>JACCTM010000294.1 GCA_013812385.1 Geodermatophilaceae bacterium
GACTCGGTCGGCTGTTGCCGATCGGGGAGAACGATCTGGGGCTGGCTATCGCAGCTACCGCATTGGTGGCGGTCGCCTTCGAACCGGTACGGGTGCGGGTCCAGCACTGGGCCAACCGGCGGGTCTATGGCCGCCGGGCCACTCCGTACGAGGCGCTGGCAGCGATGACCGCCCGGTTGGGTGACTCAGCCGATCCCGGTGCCGCACTGGACGAAGCGGCCAGATTGCTCGCCGAGGGAACCGGCGCCGCTCAGGCTGTCATCTGGCTCGTACAGGAGGGGTCTTTGGTCCCCCGCGCGACCGGGGGCGGCTCGGAGACCGAACTTGGCTCGGTGCCTCTGCTCGGTGCCGGGTTGCCCGACTTGCCAGGAGCAGATCTGGTCGAAGCGGTGCGTCATGACGGAGAACTCGTCGGTGCTCTCTCCCTGACCAAACGCGCCGGCGAGGGCGTGAGCACTGCCGACCGCAGGCTGGTCGAGGAGCTCGCCGGGCAGGCTGCCCTTCTGCTTGCCAACACCCGGCTGCGCGCGAAATTGAGTGATCGGCTCGAGGAGTTGCGTGCCTCCCGGCGGCGGATGCTCGCCGCCCAGGACCGGGCTCGGCGGGCGCTGGAGCGAGATCTGCATGACGGCGCCCAGCAGGAACTGGTCGCGCTGAAGGTCAAGCTCGGGCTGGCTCGGACGATCGCAAACCGGGAGGGCGCGACCGAACTGGCCGCGACGCTGGCAGAGACCGCTACCGTGGCCGATCAGGCAGTGGACACGCTGCGCGATGTCGCCCGGGGGATCTACCCACCGCTGCTGGAATCCGAAGGTCTTCCGGCCGCACTTTCGGCCCAGGCCCGCCGCGCCGACCTCTCCGTCACTGTGCTGGACCGGGTGAGTCAGCGATACCCGCGGGAGGTCGAGGCAACTGCATACTTCTGCGCCGTGGAGGCGCTGAACAACGCCGTCCGCCATGCCCGCGCCGGGCACGCGCACATCGAACTGGACGACACCGCAGGTTCCTTGGTGGTCACCGTGACCGACGACGGTGACGGATTCGACCCCGAGTGCACTAGTCGGGGTGCTGGGCTCGAGCATATGACCGACCGCTCCGACGCCGCGGGCGGCACCCTGACCATTGCGTCGCGACCCGGCCACGGCACCACCATCACCATCGCACTCCCGGTCACCATTGCGCTCCCGGTCACCTCCGACCCGGCGTTGGCCGGGGCAAGCCGATGAATCCCACCCGGGACACCGCAGTGACGTCCGACCCACGCGAATCCGCTGGCGAGCGGCCCGCGGCGACGCTGCCGTGGCCCAACGCACTGGCCTACGTCCTCGCTGTCATCGCGGTCATCGCTGTCCTGCTCGTGCCGTACGCGATCGTGGCGGGGGGTCTCAGCTTGACCGAGGCGGTGGAGGGTTACTACCTGCAGAGCTCGGTCTTGTTCGCCGTGTTGAGGGCCCTGATCCTTCGACGACGCCCTGGACATGTCATCGGCTGGCTGTTGGTCGGCATCGGGTTGTTCGGCACGCTCGTGCATTCAGCGACGTCTACGTGCTGCTCGGATTGGCCGATCTGCCGGGGCTTCCGTCGTTAACGACTCTCCAACCGGTGGTTGGTTGGCTGTGGGTGCCCTCCGCGGCCGGGATCGTCATCGCCCTTCCGCAGCTGTTCCCCGACGGGCTGCTCCTTTCCCCTCGTTGGCGTCCCCTGGCCTGGTTCGGCGGCGCGGCAGCGGCGCTGCTGGCAACCCTGTTCATCCTCGATCCCGATGAAGCTTCGCCGCTGTTCACATTCGCGTTCCCCTTGTTCGGGTTGGCGGCGCTGGCCAGCCTGGTGCCCTTAGTGGTGCGCTATCGCCGTTCGAGAGGAGTTGAGCGCCAGCAGCTCAAGTGGGTGTTCTACGGGCTCGCCGTGACTCTCCCGTTCGTTTTCCTCGGGACTACCGGCGTCTTTCTCGGCGCCGCCAGCGCCGCGTTTGCCATTCCGGTGGTGCTGGTCGTCCCGGCGGCGATCACGGTGGCCGTACTGCGGTACCGGCTCTTCGACATCGACGTGGTGATCAGCAGGACCCTGCTCGTCGCTGGGTTGGCCGTGTTCATCGCCGTGGCCTATGTGGCGATCGTGGTGGGCGTCGGCTCGCTGGTCGGTGGCGGCGATGATCCGAATCTGGCGTTGTCGGTGGTTGCCACCGCGGTGGTGGCAGTCGCGTTCCAGCCGGTGCGGCGGCGGTTGCAGCGGGTGGCGAACCGGTTGGTCTTCGGGCGGCGGGCCACTCCGTACGACGTGCTCAGCAGATTCGCGACCAGGGTCGGGGCGGCCGAGCCGTCGCCGGACACCCTCGTGCAGTTGGCCGAGTTGCTGGCCGGCGGGACCGGGGCGAAACCGGCCCGGGTGTGGCTGCGGGTCGGCTCGCAGCTGCGTCCAGCCGCCACGTGGCCACCGGGTAGTGACTCCGACGACACGACGGCGGTCGAGCTCGAGAGCGCGCAGGTCGACGGCGCAGGGGTCGCCGAGGTCGACGCGACTCCAGCACTTCCGGACGCCGGTCTGGCGGTTCCCGTACGGGAGCAGGGCGAGTTGCTCGGGATGCTGACCATTGCAAAGCACCGTGGGGAGCGGGTGACCGAGGTCGACGTCGAAATGCTCGGACGGTTGGCTGCGGCCAGTGGTGTGGTGCTGCGCAATCTGCGCCTGGATGCCGAACTTGCTCAGCGGTTGACCGATCTGGAGGCCTCGAGGCGGCGGCTGCTCAGCGCCCAGAACGACGCCCGGCAGCGGATCGAAGCCGAGCTGGCCGGTGGCACGCGGGCACAACTGGCGGCTTTACGGGAGCGGTTGTCGGGTCTGTGCCATGAGGTCGACGCGGATGCTGCGCCCAAGACCGCGATGCTCCTGGCACAACTGGTCGCCGCCACCGATGGCGCGATGGAGACCTTGAACA
>JACCTM010000307.1 GCA_013812385.1 Geodermatophilaceae bacterium
AACGGCACGAAGTGAAACTGCCGGTTCAGGAGTAGGTACTTGTCCCGAACCCTGACATGCGTCAACTTTCCCATCTGGTGGCACAGGTCTTCCATCTCGGCGATGTCGTCCTTGGTGAGCAGCGGGATCGACAGCTCGAGAGCCTCTTCCTCCAACACCTTTCGGAGCCGGTAGATGTCACTCAGGTCTTCGAGGGACAGCGGGCGGATCGAGAAGCCGATCCGTGGCTTGTGCTCGACATGCCCCACCGCCTGCAGCGCCACCAGTGCCTCGCGCACCGGGATGTGTGACACCCCCAGCTCCTTGGCGATCAGGCTCGGCGACAGCCGTTCACCGGACTTGAACCGACCTCTCGTGATGCCCAAGATGAGGCTGCGTTGGACGTAGGCGATCAGCGCTTCCGGTGCGTCCCTCTCGTTCCGTTGCGGCTCAGCCATCGGACGCGGACCGATCAGGGGCCAGGCTCATCTGCGATCGTCCGACGTCGCTGGCGCGTGGATGCAGACGGCCCGGTCAGCAAAGGAATTGCCGGCAGCGGGAAGCCATTCGAACATGTAGAGAGTATATGGGCCAAACTCGAGGCGACTTAGCGCGCCACGGACGGACTTTCACGTTCGTAACAGCGGTCTGTTGGCGGAGGCGGACGGGAATCGAACCCGCCTGACCGAGGTACTCGGCCACGTCGGTTTTGAAGACCGCGAGGGCCACCAGGCACCCTGACGCCTCCAATCGAGACTCTACTCGATGCGAGAGAAGATACGATATAGCAAATATTGCAGGCCTTCGGCTCGGCCCAAAGGGGACCGTGATGCAGTTCAAGTTCGGCGCCAGCCTTGTCTGCGACGATCTCGCCAAGCTCCCTGGCTGGGTCCGGACAGTGGAGGACTCCGGGTTCGACGTCATCGGCTTGACAGACTCACCAACGCTCTATCCAGAGACCTATGTCAGCGGAGTCATCGTCGCCCAGAACATCAGTCGGGTGCGATTCGGTCCGCGAGTCACCAATCCCATCACCCGACATCCGATGGTCGCGGCATCGGCGATCGGGGCGCTGGACGGGCTCTCCGACGGCCGTGCTCTTTTCGGAATCGGTGCCGGCGACAGCGCCGCCCATACCGCAGGCGCCAGACCCGCACCGGCCCGGTCATCTTCGGCAGTCTCGTTGAGCAAGCCTCCTACCAGGTGGCGTGGTTGGCGGCGGCGGGCTTGCTGGTGTTGGCGATCTGCTGCGCCTGGATCGCACGCCGCCTGTTGACTGCCGAGCTGGCGCGTCGCCGTTCGACTGTAGATGCGGCTTAGGTCGATTGGGGCTGGGACCGAGGGCTCAGCGGGCGCGGCGACGAAGCCGATCCTCGTCGAGCACGAGCACCGTCTTGCCTTCCAGTCGCAGCCAACCCCGATGGGCGAAGTCAGCCAGCGCCTTGTTGACGGTTTCGCGCGACGCGCCGACCAGCTGGGCCAGCTCCTCCTGGGTCAGGTCGTGGGTGACCCGCAGCAGTCCTGCTTCGTCGCGCACGCCGAACCGGTCAGCCATCCTGAGCAACGACTTGGCCACCCGGCCCGGAACGTCGGTGAAGATCAGGTCGGCAACGGTGTCGTTCGTACGACGCAGTCGGCGGGCCAGCACCCGAAGAAGTTGTACGCCGATCTCAGGATGAGCATCGATCCAGGGCAGCAGAGCCTGTTGGGACATCTTGGCCAGCGTGACGTCGGTCAGGGCTGTCGCGGTAGCCGTACGCGGTCCCGGGTCGAAGATCGAGAGTTCCCCGAACTGGTCGGAGGGGCCCATCACTGACAACACGTTCTCGCGGCCGTCCGGTGCCCGACGGACGATCTTCACCTTCCCTTCCAGGATGATGAACAGCGTGTCGCCCGGCTCTCCTTCCGAGAAGACGGTCGTACCACGGGACAGTTCGAGACGTTCCAGTTCAGCCGCCACGGGTTCGGCCGCTTCTGCCGAGACGCCCTGGAAGACGCCGGACCGCGCTAGCACGTCGTTCATGCGCTCCTCCATTCCTGGCGCCTCGCCGCCGAGGCAGGCGTGAGTCTAGGCGTAACTGCCGTCAGTCCTCGCGCTGGCGGCTCACGAGCGCTGCCAGCCTCGGTAGCCGACGGCGACGGTTGCGCCAGCGCTCCAGGGAACGGCGCACGCCGTACCGGAATACGGCGTCGACGTCCTCGGAGCTTGCGGTGCCAAGGAACTCGGTCATGTCGGTTTCCGTCGGGCCGCGGCGCAGCGGCTCCTCGACCCGTTCCATGAACAGCAGGAAGCCGAGTAGAAGAAGCGGGAAGAACACCACCAGCAGGCCGGCCATCGCGGTTCAGTATGACCCACACTCACCCCTGGCCACCGAAGGTCGGGCTCTGCCGGGCCGCTCACTGCGCAGCCGAGATCCTCAGCGGCCCGCCGTACTCTCGTCGGTGTGGCAGTAACAGCGGCACGCCGCCGCAGGATCGCGGCCGAGACGCCGTTGGGGCGGACCCGCCGCGCGCGCCGGATGAACGGCGAACTGGCACTGCTGCATCCTGACGCGCACTGCGAGCTGGACTTCCGGACACCTCTCGAGCTCACCGTGGCCACCATCTTGTCCGCGCAGACCACCGACAGGCTGGTCAACTCGGTCACGCCCACGTTGTTCGCGAAATACCCCACCGCGGCCGACTACGCCGCTGCCGATCCCGCCGAGATGGAGGGACTGCTCAAGCCGACCGGGTTCTTCCGGGCCAAGTCCAAGTCGGTGATCGGCTTGGGTCAGGCGCTGGTGGAGCGCTACGGCGGTGAGGTGCCTGGCAAGCTCGCCGACCTCGTCACGTTGCCCGGTATCGGGCGCAAGACGGCAAACGTAGTGCTGGGCAACGCCTTCGGGGTTCCAGGGATCTCTGTCGACACCCATTTCCAGCGGCTCGTACGGCGTTGGGCGTGGACGGTGGAAAGCAACCCGGTCAAGATCGAGCACGCCGTCGGACCGCTGATCCCGCGCAAGGAGTGGACGATCCTGTCCCATCGCGTGATCTTCCACGGGCGACGGGTCTGTCACGCCCGCAAGCCCGCCTGCGGCGCCTGCGCGCTGGCCACCTGGTGTCCCTCGTACGGCGATGGCCCGTTGGACTTCGACGTGGCAGCCAAGCTCGTCAAGGGTCCGGATGCGGCCGCCCGTGCCCGCGCCGCCGCTCTCGGGCTGCCGGTCCGCTCGGCCGAGGAGATGGTTGCGCTGGCCCGAGACGACTCGGCATGAGGGCTGCTCGCCGTCGTCCGGGTAACCGAATCGTCCGGGGACGCGCCTGGCTGTTGACCCTGATGACTGCAGTCCTGGCGCTGGCTGGTTGTACATCGGGCGCCGATGGCGCTGCCATTGGACGGTCCGCGGAGGAAGAGCTTCAACGCGTTCCGGATCTCACCGATTGTCCAGATCCCACCGGACAACCGGCCACCGGCGAGCAGACCCTCCCGGAATTGAGCCTGCCGTGCCTGGACGCAGGTGGCGGTGACCTGACCCTCGGCGAGGCTCCGGGCGTGCCGCTGGTCGTCAATCTCTGGGCGACCTGGTGTCGTCCCTGCAT
>JACCTM010000349.1 GCA_013812385.1 Geodermatophilaceae bacterium
TGGTGAGAATCAGCATGTACACGTTGGCCAGAATGAAGAACTGCAGCCGACGGGTGGCGGCGCCGATCCTGGCGAAGCCATAGACAGCGATGATCACCCCGGTCAGGGCGAACAGGGCCAGCTGATGCGCACGCAACTCCCCGATGGGGCTGTCGATCATCTGGAACCACTGCAACGGGATGCAGGCCAGTGCCAGCAACGTCACGAGTTTCACGCTTCACCCCGTTCGCGATTCTGAAGGGACTTCATGCCCAGGGTAGGCGAGGCGGCGCCGCGAGCGCCCACCACGTCGGTGTAGATGGCCAGGAGGCGGTCCAAATCCCCCGCCGGCGAGTACCGCTGCAGATAGGAGGCCCGGGCCCGTGGCCGCCGCTCCTGCCACTGAGCGCGATTGGCGACGACGTCGTTCAGCGCCTGTACGAGCGACTCGGCGGAGCCCACCTCGAAGGTGATACCGACGTCGTCGGCTACCACCTCGTCGCAGATGTTCTCCAGGTTCGACACGACGATCGGCGTTCCTACCGACAGGCTGCGCAGGATCACCAGCGGCAGACCCTCGTACCATTCCGACGGAACCACGACGCACTGCGCGCCACCCATCAGGGCGCTGATCTCATCTTCGCTGCGCCAGCCCAGGAATTCGATCGAGTCGTCGCCCGCCGCTCGTTCCTCGACGAGAGAGCGCAGTTCGCCGTCACCGGCGATCTTGAGGACCAGTCCGGGACGCACGCTCGGCCAGGCGTCAAGCAGGGTCTCGATGCCCTTGACGTCGATCAGCCGGCCGACGAAGGCGACGTAGGGTCGGGTGTCGTCGGGCTGGCCGGGGACTCCGGGGTCGGGTACGGAGTTGGGCTTCACGACGATCTGTTCGGCGGGCACACCGTCGCGGATCAGCAGCCGCTTGGCGAAGCCGGTCAGAGTGATGAACCGGTCGATCTTGTCCAGGGTTCCGAGTTGACGGTGCAGCACCAGCCCGGCGGTCAGCGCGGCACTGGCCCCGAGGCTGTCGTGATAGCAGCGGTGCCGCATCCCCGGGAGCTTCAACCGCTTTCCCACGCAGTCCTCGCAGACGGCGTTGTCCCGGAAGCAGGTCGCTGCGATGCATGACCAGCGGTAGCTGTGCAGGGTGGTCACCGCCGGAACACCCGCCTTGGCGGCCGCTCGGAACACCGCAGGTGACATCAGCGGGAAGGGTGTGTGCACATGGACGATGTCTGGCCGGAATACGTTGATCCGCTGGGTCACCTCCCGGCTGGCTTCGATGTTCCACACCGCCTTGAGACCGGCGCGCACCGGCGACAGGCCCATCTCCTCCACCGGCGGCAGCGTGTACTGATCGACCGCGTGACCGCCTTCGGTCAGCAGCTGTGCCTCGTGCGCCAGCACCTCCATCGCCCCACCCTTGGTCTGGTGGTGGTTGTGCAACTGCAAGACGCGCACGAGGTCGACCTTCCTGTCGAAGAACGCGCCGACGCTATACCGGTCGGCGCAGACTGGACTAGATCCGGCTACCTCCCGCCGAGTTATGCTGCACGCCGGGCGCGACACGCACATCCCCGTCGGGCCAGTCGATCGAGGAGTATCAGTCGGTGAGAAAGCTCAGGGCGCTTCTGGTTCTGGCGGTGGGATTCCTGCCTGCCTCGCGGCGCAAGAACGGGCTGCTCAACAGACTCGGCCACCAGATCCACCCAACGGCGACCATCGCGCCGATCGTGCTGCTACGGGTCCGCAAGCTTCGAGTCGGTGCCCGTACGACGATCGGATTCGGCAACGCACTGCGTGGCCTGCGCCTGGCGGAGTTCGGGGAAGAGACCGAGGTGGGGCCACGAAACGACTTCCGGGCGAATCTCGCCCACTTGAAGACCGCGGCCGAGCCGGATCTGGTCGGCGTCCTGAAGGTCGGCAACGTCGTCTTCATCAGCAAGCGGCACGTCATCGACTGCTCGGGCGGGGTTGTCATCGGTGACTGGTCGGGCATTGCCGGGCGCGGAGTGTTCATCTACTCCCACTCCTACGACCCGCAGTTCGCCACCATGACCTGTGCTCCGACGCGAATCGGCCAGAACTGCATGGTCGCAGCTATGACCACTCTGGCAATGGGCTCCACCCTGCCTGAGGCCAGCATCCTGGCGATGGGCGGCGTGCTCTTGCCCGGAGCGAAGAAGACGTACTCGATATACGGTGGCGTGCCGGCCAAGCCGCTGAGCACCGACATCAAAGGCTGGAAGTACCTTCATCGCACCCAGATGACCCCTTCCAACAAGAAGGGCCTGGGCATGCCGCCGCCGGCGCTGTCGGCGGACTGACTCACCGCATCGACCTGAACTGAGGCCTGAACCGAGATGACAGAGGCCGAGAAGGCTGCCCCGCCCAGCGCCGGCGGACTCAAGCGCACCGGGAAGAACGCTTTCTGGATGGTGATCGAGCGGGTCATCCACCTGGGTGTCGCGTTCGTGGTCAGCTTCATCGTCGCCGGCCAGTTGGGTGCTGAGGACTACGGCCGCCTGGCGGTAGGCATGGCCCTGCTGTCGCTGTTGCTGCCGATCTCGAACATCATCGGGCAGTGCCTGATCCGTGACATGGCCGCCGAACCCGGCTCGGCCATGCGCGTGTACACGGCAGGTGTGGTCGTGGCCGGCCTGGTGACCTCGGTGATCGTGCTCCTGGTCGGGATCGGGGTCGTCTTCACCGTCGGGTTCGACACCGACACCGGCATCATCATCATGGTTCTGGTCGGTTCGTCGCTGCTGCGGCCGCTGAACACCGTGGATGTGTTCTTCCTGAAGCGGCTGGAGAGCAAGCGCACCGTCAAGATTCGGATCGCAGTGGGCGTTGCCCTGGGGGCGATACGGATTGGCTTGCTGCTCATCGGGTTTGGCGTGACGGTGATTGCTTGGACCTACGTCGTCGAGGCGATGTTGGCCTCCATCGGCATGTGGGTGGCGTTTCGGCGCGTGAACAAGGACTTCACGTGGGAGTTCAACGCGCAGCGGGTCCGCACCTTGCTCAAGGAGTTCACCCCACTGTTCATCGCCTCATCCAGCGCCTTGGTGTTCATGAAGCTGGATCAGGTCATGTTGGCGGCACTGTCCAGCTTGTCCGAGACTGGCGTGTTCGGGCTCGGCGCGAGCCTGGCCGAGACGCCCAGATTCCCGCTCGTCGCGCTCCTGGGCTCGCTGGCTCCCCGCCTGCTCGCGCTGAAGAACCGCGATCCCGAGCTGTACTGGGCGAAGCTGGCCGACGTGAGCCGGCTGGTCACGTTGCTCGGCCTCGGTCTGACCCTCGGACTGATCTTCGTGGTGGCACCCATCGCCCCACTGTTGCTTCCGCCGGACTATGACGGCATCAGCACGGTGATCATCATCCTGGCCCTGACCACCCCGTTCGTCTGCCTCGGCGGGATCCTGCTCTACGTCACCAACTGGGAGAAGCTCTACCGCGAGGCGCTGATCCGCAACCTGGTGGCCGCCTTGATGAGCGTCG
>JACCTM010000377.1 GCA_013812385.1 Geodermatophilaceae bacterium
GCCGGCTGTGACGTCGTCCTCATCGAAACGGTCGGCGTCGGGCAGGCCGAGGTCGAGATCGCCCAGCTTGCCGACACCACGATGGTCCTGTTGGCTCCGGGCATGGGCGACGGCATCCAGGCGGCCAAAGCCGGCATCCTCGAGGTCGCCGACCTCTACGTGGTGAACAAGGCCGATCGCGACGGAGCCACCCAGACCGTCCGTGACCTGCGCTACATGCTCTCCCTCGGTGGGCGGCATTCGGTGGCAGGGGCCTGGCGCCCACCGATCGTGGCGACGGTGGCCTCACGGGGGGAGGGCATCGAGGAAGTGGTCGCAGCCTTGGACAAGCACCGCCGGTGGCTCGACGATTCCGGGGAGCGGGCTCGACGCCAGCAGGAGCGGGCCGCCGCGGAGATCGAGGCGATCGCCGTGTCGGCGCTGCGGGAGCGGATGGGCGATGTCCATGGTTCGGCGGCCCTGGGCACGCTGGCCACCTCCGTGGTCCGCGGCGAGATCGACCCGTACGCCGCCGCTGACGCCCTGATCGAGCAGCTGTGACGCGGTCATGACTGGTCGTACTCCCGTACGAAAGGCATCGGACCTGGACGCGCTTGTGGTCGGCGCAGGGCCGAACGGGCTCGCGGCGGCTCTGCGGATGGCCGCGGCCGGACTTAAGGTAGTCGTCTACGAGCGGGCCGAGACCTGGGGAGGCGGGACCCGTACGGCCGCATTGACCGAACCCGGGTTCGTCCACGACGTCTGCTCGACGGCTCATCCGATGGTGGCCATCTCCCCGTTCTTCCGCGAGTTCGATCTCGCGGCTCACGGTGTCCGGTTGATGCATCCCGAGATTCCCTTCGCGCATCCACTCGCCGCCGGCGAGGCGGTGCTGGTGCACCAAGACCTAGGCCGTACGGCCGCTGCCCTAGGCCCGGACGGACCGGCCTACGAGCAGTTGCTGGGCCCCCTGGTCGACGACGCGCCTGCGCTGCTCGAAACCCTGCTTGGGACCTTCCGACGCCCACCTACCTCGGGCATGCCGGCAGTGCTGCATTTCGCCAGGTACGGCCTGCGCAGCGCGAAGTCCTTGGCCGGTCGATTCGAGGGCGAGCAGGCCCGAGCTCTGCTGGCCGGCTGCGCGGCGCACAGCATGATGCGCCTGGACCGGCCGATTACCGGCGGGCTGGGCATGGTCCTGGCGCTGCTGAGCCATGCGGTCGGCTGGCCGGTCGTGGGCGGGGGCTCCCAAGCGTTGGCCAATGCGATGGTCGCGGCTCTGCGCGCAGCCGGTGGCGAGATCGTCACCGACCACGAGGTGCGAAGCCTCGACGAACTCCCCACTGCGCGCGCCACCCTGTTGGACGTCGCCCCGGACAGTTTTCTCCGTTTGGCCGGCTCCGACGCGCTCCCGGCAGGCTACCGAAAGGCATTGCGGCGCTTCAGGTACGGGCCGGGTGTCTGCAAGGTGGATTGGGCCTTGTCCGGGCCGGTGCCGTGGACGAATCCGGACATCGCGCGCGCCGGGACCGTGCACCTGGGAGGGACCTTCGACAGGATCGCGGCCGCAGAGGCCGACGTCGCCGCCGGTCGGCACCCGGAGCACCCGTACGTCCTCAGTGTGCAGCCCACAGTGGCCGATCCGAGCCGCGCACCCGCCGGCCGACACGTGTTCTGGGCATACTGCCATGTTCCGGGACGATCCACTGTGGACATGACCAGCGTCATCGAGGACCAGATCGAGGCCGCTGCACCGGGATTCCGTGACTTGGTGATCGGGCGGCACACCATGACCGCTGCGCAGATGGCCGACTACGACCCAAACTACGTCGGCGGGGACATCAGCGCGGGGGAGACCTCGATGTTTCAGATGTTGGCCCGTCCGGTGCCACGGTGGTCGACCTATCGGACCCCGCTGGAAGGCGTGTACCTGTGTTCCTCGGCCACGCCGCCGGGGCCGGCCGTACACGGAATGTGCGGTGACCACGCCGCTCGCCTGGCACTGCGTCAGCGTTTCGACATCCGCAGGCCCCCGTCACTGCGCAACCTGCCGAACCCTTGAATCGCCGCGGGTGCGAGCACGGCAGGGTGCCGCCCACCGCGCAGCGGTCAAGCGCGGGGAGGGGGTACGGCGTAGCCTTCCGCCCAACATGCCTCGCGAACTGCGTCTTCCGTTCGACCCGATCGAGCGGGCGGGGGAGAACTGGGAGCGCACCTGGGGTCCGTCGACCGCCATGCGCGCTGCGACGTCGGTCTTTCGGGCCCAGCAGATCCTGCTGGCCCGTTTCGACGAGGCGTTGCGACCGTACGAATTGACCTTCGCCCGGTACGAGGCGCTGGTCCTGCTGCGCTTCTCGCGGACCGGCACGTTGCCGATGAAGGTGATCGGCGGCCGCCTGATGGTGCATCCCACGAGCGTGACCAACACCGTCGAACGATTGGCCGCGGCGGGACTGGTCGACCGCCGACCGAACCCGGACGACGGCCGGGGCGTGTTGGCCTCGATCACCGAAACCGGGCGCGACATCGTCGAGAGGGCCACCGCTGATCTGGTGGCCGTCGACTTCGGGCTGGAGAACATCAGTGACGGTCGGCTCGACGATCTGTACGCCACCCTGCGTGACGTACGGTATGCCGCCGGCGATGTGGCCGGAGCCCAAGCGCTGAGCAATCCGCCGCGCTGACGAAAAGACAATTGATAGGACGTCCTAGTTGATTATTTAGTAGGACGTCCTAGTATTAGGTATGACCCAAGTCTTGGACGGCCGAGCCCGTTGGCAGCAGCGCTACGACACCGCGCAAGCGGCGGGACGGGTGCGGGACGCGGACTTCACCACCCTGTCCGGTGTGGAGGTTGCGCCGGTCTACGGCCCCGAAACCGGGCAGGAGCCCCCCGGCTTCGACCGGATCGGCTGGCCGGGGGAGTTCCCATTCACCCGAGGGCTCTATCCGACCGGCTATCGGGGCCGGTCCTGGACGATCCGTCAGTTCGCCGGCTTCGGGAACGCCGAGCAGACCAACGAGCGCTACAAGATGATCCTGGCCGAGGGCGGTGGCGGCTTGTCGGTCGCCTTCGACATGCCGACCCTGATGGGCCGTGACTCCGACGAGCCGATCTCACTCGGCGAGGTCGGCCACTGCGGTGTGGCCATCGACTCGGCCGCCGACATGAAGACCTTGTTCGCCGACATCCCGCTCGAGCAGACCACCACGTCGATGACGATCAGCGGCCCGGCCGTACCGGTCTTCTGTATGTACCTCGTCGCCGCCGAACGGCAGGGCATCGACATATCGACGCTGGACGGAACGCTGCAGACTGACATCTTCAAGGAATACATCGCGCAGAAGGAATGGCTGTTCCCGCCCGAGCCGCATCTGCGCCTGATCGGCGACCTGATGGAGTTCTGCAATGAGAAGATCCCGGCCTACAAGCCGGTGTCGGTCTCTGGCTACCACATCCGCGAGGCCGGCTCGACCGCCGCACAGGAACTGGCCTTCACCCTCGCGGACGGCTTCGGGTACGTCGAACTCGGCCTGTCCCGAGGAATGGACATCGAGCAGTTCGCGCCTGGGTTGTCCTTCTTCTTCGACGCGCACATCGACTTCTTCGAGGAGATCGCCAAGTTCCGGGCGGCGCGCAGGATCTGGGCGCGTTGGATGCGGGACGTGTACGGCGCGAAGACCGAGCGTGCCCAGTGGCTGCGCTTTCACACCCAGACGGCCGGGGTGTCGCTGACCGCCCAGCAGCCGGACAACAACATCGTTCGTACGGCCGTCGAGGCACTTGCCGCGATCCTCGGCGGCACCAACTCGCTGCACACCAATGCCCTGGACGAGGTCCTGGCCCTGCCCAGCGAGAAGGCCGCCCAGATCGCACTGCGGACCCAACAGGTGATTGCCGCGGAGACCGGTGTTGGCAACGTCGCGGATCCGCTCGGTGGCTCCTGGTACGTCGAGGCGCTCACCGACGAACTCGAGCGTCAGGCCGAGGCGATCTTCGCTCAGATCAAGGACATGGGGACCGACGGCACGATGACCAGCGGTCTGCTCCGCGGAATCGAGGAGGGCTGGTTCATCGGTGAGATAGCCGATGCAGCCTTCGACTTCCAGCTCAAGCTCGAGAAAGGCGACCGGCAGGTGGTCGGTGTCAACGTCAACAACGCCTCGGTCAGCGACCACGACGAACTCGACATCCTGCGGGTCAGCCACGAGGTCGAGGTCGAGCAGTGCCGAGAGCTGGCACGGCGGCGCAGCGCCCGTGACGAGGAGGCCGTACGTACGGCGGTGGCACACATGGTCGCGGTCAGCCGTAGTACGCAGAACATGGTCCCGGCCATGCTCGATGCGGTGCGCGTCGAAGCCACGTTGGGAGAGATCTGTGCTGCCCTGCGTGCGGAATGGGGCGGTTACACCGAGCCAGCGCGGTTCTAGGCGGCTGCCGGTGAAACCGGCGGCAGTGTCAAGATGGAAGCCATGCAGCCCAACCGTGGATCCGCCCCGCCCCGCACCGCCGCCGCTGCCGCCCAGCAGGCGCAAGTAGCGGCCTCGCTTGCCGGTGCGGTCGATCTGGGAGCCATCCGTGCCCGCGCCGAGGCCGCCGAACGGGCCGCCGCAGCGCCCCCACCGGTGCCCGGAGCCGACGGAGGCAGCTACGTCGTGGATGTCACCGAGTCCAGCTTCCAGGCCGAAGTCATCGACCGCTCTTTCCAGGTGCCGGTCATCCTGGATCTGTGGGCGGAGTGGTGCCAGCCGTGCAAGCAGCTGTCCCCGGTGCTGGAAAGGCTTGCCGCCGAAGGCAACGGGGCTTGGATCCTGGCCAAGATCGACATCGACTCGAACCAGCGGCTGGCCGAGGGACTACAGGTCCAGAGCATCCCGGCTGTCAAGGCGGTGCTGCAGGGCGCGTTGGCGGCGGAGTTCAACGGAGCACTTCCCGAGACCGAGGTACGCAAGTTTCTGACTGCTGTCGTCGAGGCAGCCGGCGGAAAGCTACCGCCTGGGTCGGCAACCGATGAGGACGGCCTGGACGGAACGGGGCAGGACGACCCCCGACTCGATACCGCCGAAGACGCGGTGGCCCGAGGTGACCTCGACGCCGCCGAGGCGGCCTATGCCGAGATCGTGGCGACCGACCCGAACCACCCCATCGCCGGCCTAGCGCTGGCCCAGATCGGCTTGCTGCGCCGGGCCGAGGCCGCCGGTCCGGACGCCGTTGCCACCGCTGACGCAGATCCGACGAATGCGGAGTCAGCTCGGGCAGCCGCCGATGTGGAGCTGGCCCAGGGTCAGGTCGACCGGGCCTTCGAGCGGCTGCTCTCGGTCATCCGGTCCACCACCGATGGCGACCGCGACGTCGCCCGGGAGGCGCTGTTGGAGCTGTTCGCTCTGGTTGGCGACGAGGACCCGCGGGTCGTCGCCGCGCGCAAGAAGCTCACCGCCGCACTGTTCTGACCTCACCCCGATTGGCAGACCGCGACCTGGCCGGGGCTCCGGCGAACCGTGAATCGCCCGGTTCAGCCGCCGAATATGCCGCAGTTTGCCCCTCCGTTGACGAAGCCCTGACGGAAGACGTCGACGAGTTGGAAGCCGGATAGCCCCACCTCGGGAAGGATCTCCCGACGGGAGCCGTACTCGATAAGGAAGATAACTGCCTCGTCGATGTCGCCCGGACTGATGGCCGCGGGGTCGTCGAGGCCGCCAAGATAGAACCGGGCGGCGAACCAGCCCGTTGCACAGACCGCCGCGGAGATCGCCTCCGGACCGCGCACCGAACGATCGACCGCGTTTCGGGCGGCCAGGGCGTACGGCAACGAGATCGCCGTGGCCACGGCGAAGTCGCCGATCTCCTCGGAGATCACCTCGGTGAGGTCGGACTCGTCGTAGGCGACGGTGTTGTCGGCGGCGCAGAAATTGATGTCCCGCTCAACGTCGTCACCGCCGCAGTCGGGGGCATCGCTGCTGAAGGGAACCAGCTCCGGAGCGACGAAGGACTGCTGTCCGACCTCGTCGAAGGCGGTCTCCCAGAAGACCTCTAGCGTGCGCTCACTGATGGTGACTGCCTCGTCGTAGGACACGTTTCCGGTTTCGCCGTCGTTCGGACTGAGCT
>JACCTM010000385.1 GCA_013812385.1 Geodermatophilaceae bacterium
TTTGCCGAGTCGTCCTTGATCCAGACCGAGGTCATCCCCAGCTCCGCGGCCAGGCCCGGTGCGTGGATCAGCGGGGTCAGCCCCGGATTCAGGGTGACCCGGCTCGCGGGGTCCTGACCGACGGGAAGCAACCCGACGTAGCGCCAGAGATTCTTGGGCCCGGACTCGATCTGCTCCCTGGTGACCGACGCCTGGATCGACTCGTCATAGCCCACCTCGAGGGGGCCGAAGCAGGCGGCACAAGCATGGATAGCCACCAACGGGTAATCCGCGCCGCAGTTGCGACAGACGAGAGCCGTTGCCGGACACGGGATCGTCGTGCTGGGCTGAGCCGTCAGCGTCATCTAGGTCTCCTCATCTTCCCCGCGCTTGCGGGCCGGAGTTGGCACCTGTCGCCGAATCGCGATGGTTGCCGGGGCTTCAGCGGGCCGGATCCCTCTGCCCCTCTGGATGAGTGGTGTCGGTGAAGTCTAAACCGTGCCTGCGGGCGTTCGACCCGCGGCTCGGCCGGTTCAGCTATGCGGCCATGCCTGGCGGTATTGGCCATGACTGCCGGGCACCTGACTCGACACGGCATGATGCCCTGCGTGTCCAGGCCCTCGCCGAAGGTGCGAATCGTGTACTCCGATCTGGACGGAACCATGGTCGGTCCACGAGGGTCGTTCTGGCTGGATGCCGAGCGCAGGCTGACCGATGAGCCCAGCCGCGCCCTGCTTGACCTGCACCACGCCGGGATCGACCTCGTCCTGGTCTCCGGCCGCACCCGTCTCCAACTGGTGGAGGCCGGGCGGATCTTCGGTGCGGACGGCTTCATCGCCGAACTCGGCTCGGTGGTCGCCTGGTCCGGGTGGCGAGAACACCGTGTACTGCCCGGGGAGATGCCTTCCTCCTACGACGGTCGAACGCCCTTCGACGTCATGGCCGCACTCGGCATACCCGACCAGCTGTTCGCACACTTTCCCGGGCAACTGGAATGGCACGAGCCCTGGCATATCGGGCACGAGGTGGACGCGATGCTTCGTGGTGCAGTCGACGCGGTCGAGGCCGAGCAGTGGCTGGCGGCCCAGGGGTGGGGATGGCTCACGTTGCGGGACAACGGAACTCTGCCCATCTCGCGGAGTACGGGCCTGTACCCCAAGGGTCTGCCGGCTCACGTCTATCACCTGATGCCGCGGGGGCTGTCCAAAGGCCTCGCCGTGCGCTGGGACCTGCAGCGACGCGGCATCGACCCGGCAGATGCCATCGCGATCGGGGACAGCATCAGTGACCTGGAGATGGCCGATTCCGTCGGTCTGCTCTGGCTCACCGCGAACGGGCTGGACAATCCCGATGTAGGAGCGCAAGCCGCGGCGCGTGACAACGTCTCGGTCTGCGACGAGGCGGTCGGCCTCGGCTGGGCCCAGGCGATCCGCTCGCTCCTGACCTGATCAGTACCGCGGCATCAGCACGCCGATGTGCCAACGCGAGGGACGCCGAGAAGTGACGTCGGGGCGCATGCGCATCTGCCACTGCCGCCGGTTGACCTGCTGCGCGCCGAGGGGCGCTGGCGATCAAAGTTCTGGAGTCACCCGCAGCAGGACGTCGCCCCCGTCGCCGTTCGATGTGGTCACGTAGAACGAGTCATCGTTGCCGAGTTGCACCGTCCGGATCCGCCCGTAAGTTCCGTCAAATCCGGGGAGCCGGCTGGCCGAGATGAGCGCTGCGTCCTCCCCGATTTGCAGGGCCAGAATGCCCTGGCCGGCGAGCAAGCCTACGAGGAGCAGGCCGTCATAACCGCCCCAGGCCGGACCGTCGAGAAAAGTTGAACCGCTGGTGGCAATCGCCGGCTCCCCCGAGGCCCAGACAGCCGGTTGCGCGCCGTCGATGGCCGGATCGGTCATTGGCACCGACTCGTTGTAGTCATCGGGGTCCTCACCCACCGGATTCCAGCCATAGTTGGCACCGGCCATCAGCAGGTTGATCTCGTCATCGACGTCTGGCCCATGCTCGGCGGAGTACATGTCTTCGGTGCCCGGTCGCAGGGCCAAGCCTTGGACGTTGCGGTGCCCGTAGGTGTAGATCAGCGGGTTGGCCTCGCCGTCGCCGAGAAACGGATTGTCCGGCCACGGCTGACCGGTATAGGGGTCCACCCGAAGTGTCTTGCCGCCCAACGAGGTCAGATCCTGGGCGTTGCTTCCGGTGGCGGCATCCCCCGTACTGATCCGCAGCGCGCCGTCGGTGTCGAAACGAAGCCGGCAGCCGCCGTGCCGTCCGGAGGTGAGCGGCATCCCCTCGACAAGCGGATCGGACAGCCTCGTCGCGGCGGCATAGTCGGCAGCCATCTCCCAGGAGATGACCCGGATGTCACCCTCTCCACCGTCGAACCCCTCGCAGGTGAAGAAGCGTCGGTTGTCGGTGAAGCCCGGGTCGAGCACCAGGCCCATCAAGCCCGTCTCACCCCTTGCGAACAGGTCACCGAAGTCCGCGTCTATGGCGCGCAGGCTCCCGTCGGGAAAGTACGCCGACAGCCCCCCGCGACGCTGGTCGAAGATGATCGTTCCATCGGGAGCCTGCGCGAGATCCCACGGATTGTCGAGGTCTTCGACAAGAACCTCCACCACGAGTTCTGGCAGGCGCTGATCTGGCCCGAGGCTGGGGCTGACCGCAGTGCTGGACGGACCCGACGCAGTCCGCTGTGCCGGATCACTACAGCCGACCACCGACAGCAACGCGATCACGCTGAGCACAACCGGAACCATCCGGACATGTCCTCGCTTGTCACCCATCGTTCGCATTATTCACGGGTGACTGTGACCTCGATCTGCTTCACCCGGCAATGCCAATGCAGTTCAATCACGAGCATGAGACGCCTGCTTGCAGTTCTGTTTGCCCTGTCCCTGATGGTGACCGGGTGCGGAGGTAGCGACGACGCCGGTTCCGGAGGCAGTGCCGACGCCACTGTGGACTCTGGCAGTGGCTCTGACACCGGAAGCGGCGGCAGCGGTGGGGACGACGGGTACGGCGGCGGCAGTGGTGGAGACACCGGCGGAGGCGACGCGGAAGCGGGCACGATCACCATCGCCGACTTCGCCTACGGCGAGCCGTTGACCGTCGCACCCGAAGCGCTCATCCGGGTCGTCAACGAAGATTCAGCCAGCCACGACGTGGACGCCCAGGACGGTACGAGCTTCAACACCGATCTGCTCGGACAGGGCGAGGAACTGACCTTCAACGCGCCGGCCGAGGAAGGGACCTACGACTTCACCTGCAGCGAGCACCCGCAGATGTCCGGCCAACTGATCGTCTCCGCGTAACTTCTTCGGTCAGCCAGTCAGATGACGGATAGCGAAGACATCGAGACGCGCTGTACCTCGTTTTTCGTGGCGGTCGTCAGGGTCAGGCGCGCCGTACCTCACACCACACCGTCAGGCGGTGCGCTCTAGCATCACGTCGCACAGACTTGCCAGCGCGTCTCGGACCGGACCCGCGGGCAACGGCTCGAGGGTGAGCTTGGCCCGATCGACGTAACCGACCAGCATCGCCCGGGCGCGGACCATGGCATCGGAAGTACGCAGGCCAGCCAACGCCTCTGCGTGGCTGTCCGTGTCGGTCAGTGGACCGGACAGCAGTGCCCTCAGCCGGCTCTCGGCCGGGTCCCGTCCTGCACGGGCCAGCAGGATCGGCAGGGTTGCGATCCCTTCGCGGAGATCGGTGCCCGGCGCCTTCCCCGAAATGCCCTGCTCGCTGGAGATGTCGAGCAGGTCGTCAGAGATCTGGAAGGCAATTCCGACCGCCTCCCCGTACGAGGTCAGCCCGGTCCGGATGGGATCGGGGACCCCGGCGAACATCGCGCCGAATCGCGCCGCCGTCGCGACCAGGGATCCAGTCTTGTCGGTCAGCACGGACAGGTAGTGCTCGACCGGGTCGGTGTCCGAAGCAGGACCGACGGTCTCGCGAATTTGGCCGGTGACCAGCCGCTCGAAGGTACGGGCTTGGATCCGTACGGCCTCCGGACCCAGGTCGGCCAGCAGGTCCGAGGCTCTGGCGAAAAGGAAGTCTCCGGTTAGGATGGCGACACTGTTGTCCCAACGACTGTTCGCGCTGGGAGCTCCGCGGCGTACGTCGGCCTCATCCATCACGTCGTCGTGGTAGAGCGTGGCGAGGTGAGTCAGCTCCACCACGACTGCCGCCGGGACCACGCCCGGCGCCGATGCGTCCCCGAGCTGCGCTGCGAGCAGGGTCAGCAGCGGCCGGAACCGTTTGCCGCCGGCCTCGACGAGGTGACGCGAGGCCTCGCCCACGAACTCGAAGTCGCTGGCGACACTGGCCCGCAACAACTCCTCGACCGCGTCGAGCCCCCGCTGCAGCACCGGCTCGAGGTCGCCGCCGATCGCGCTGAGCCCGAGCGCCGCAGCGGCTCGACCGGGCATGGCCGACTCGGCGAGGTTGTTATTCCTAGGCGGACGCACCGAGAAGTCCCGCGCCTATCCGACCAGGACGGCGGCCTGCTCGGCCAGGTCCAGAACCGCGTTGGGAGCCAGCCCCAAGATGAGGGTGGCCGCGGCCGTGACCGCGAGCACGATGGTCGTGGGCAGGCCCGGTACGCCGACCGTGGGACCGTCCTCGGCCGGCGGAGAGAAGTACATGAGCACGACCAGCCGCAGGTAGAAGAAGGCAGCTATCGCGCTGGCCAGCAGCGCGATGACCACCAGCGGCCAGGCACCGTCGTCGATCGCGGCCCGGAAGACGGCGAACTTCCCGGTGAATCCGCTGGTCAGTGGCAACCCCGCCAACCCGAGCAGGAACAGGGTCATGACAGCGGCGGTCAGCGGCGACCGAGAGGCAAGGCCAGCCCATTTCGACAGATGTGTCGCTTCGCCATCACCGTCGCGTACGAGCGTCACGACGGCGAAACCGCCGACCGTCGTCAGGCCGTAGGTGAGCAGGTAGAACAGGGTGCTCGACAGTCCCCGCCCTGCGGTTGCGGCATCACCCAGGGCGATCACCCCGACAAGGAGAAACCCGGCGTGTGCGATGGAGGAGTAGGCGAGCATCCGCTTGACGTCGGTCTGGGTGATCCCGAGGATCGCTCCGACCACCATCGACACGATGGCGATGCTGTAGATCAGTGGGCGCCAAGTCCACTCAGAGGTCCCGAAGCCGACGTAGAGCAGTCGTAGGATCGCGCCGAAGGCAGCCACCTTGGTGCACGCGGCCATCAGGGCAGTCACTGGAGTGGGCGCGCCCTGATAGACATCCGGTGTCCAGGCATGGAAGGGCGCGATGCCGGCCTTGAACAGCAGGCCGACGATCAGCAGCGCCAAGCCCGTGACGAACAGCGCGTCCGAAGAGCCCGATCGGGCCGCGGACTCTCGGATCTCGCCGAGGTCGACGCTTCCCGAGAAGCCGTAGATCAAGGCCAGGCCGTACAGAAAGAACGCTGACGCGAAGGAACCCAGCAGGAAGTACTTCACTGCCGATTCCTGGGAGAGCAGCCGGCGCCTGCGCGCCATGCCGCAGATGAGGTACAGCGGCAGGGACAGCACCTCGAGGGCCACGAACATGACCAGCAGGTTGTTCGACGCCGCGAACAGCATCATCCCGCCGATGGCGAAGCTGGCCAGCGGGAAGACCTCGGTCTGCGAGTACGGCGCCGCGGCCAGCTTGCGGTCCGCGGAGCTGCCGACCGGGAGCGCAGCAGAGGCGACGAAGGCGCTCTTCGCTGGATCCAACGCGCGCTCGGCGAACATCAGTATCGACAGCGCACCAAGTGCTGCGATCGTCCCTTCGAGGAAAAGGGCCGTCCCGTCGACGGCGACTGCCCGCGCCGCGGTGAGCTCGTTGCGTCCGGCCACCAGGACGACGGCGACCAGCGCGCCGACCGTGCCGAGGAGGGCCAGGGCGACTTGCACGTTCCAGCGCAGGTGACGGGGCGCGAACGCCTCGATCAGGACGCCGAGGCAGGCCGCAGCGAGCACGATCAGGACCGGGGCCAGGCCCACGTAGGAAATCGATGGTGCACTGAGGTCGGGCATCAGTCGTCTCCTCCGTTCCCGGCTTGCGCCGTGGATCCCTCAGCGCCCACGTCGGCCATGGTGGCGTTGACCGCCGGGGTGATGATGTCCAGCAACGGCTTCGGATAGACGCCGAGCACAATGATCAGCGCCAGCAGCGGACTGAGGTAGGCCATCTCACGCTTGTTCAGGTCCTTGAATCCACCTACCGCCGGCTTGATCGGCCCGTGCATCGTGCGCTGGTACATCAACAGGATGTAGAGCGCGGC
The DNA here is from genome assembly GCA_013812385.1 of Geodermatophilaceae bacterium. Lineage (GTDB taxonomy): Bacteria > Actinomycetota > Actinomycetes > Mycobacteriales > Geodermatophilaceae > JACCQS01. The sequence continues at coordinate 6,263 of JACCTM010000385.1, forward strand.
CAAGATGATGCCCACCGTCGCCAGGATCGAGAAGACGGGGTACGGCCCGAACGAGCCGAGCAGGACCAGGAACTCGCTCACGAAACTGTTGGTTCCAGGTAGGGCGAGTGAGGACAGACCGGCCAACAGGAATGCCCCGGCCAGCAACGGAGTCACGCTGCTGACTCCGCCGTAGTCCCCGATCGTGCGCGACTTCCCTCGACTGATCAGCATGCCCACGATCAGGAACAACGCCCCGGTCGAGATGCCGTGGTTGACCATGTAGAGCACCGCGCCGGTCCCGGCCTGGGTGGTGAAGGCGAACACACCCAGCGCGATGAAACCGAAGTGCGCGATCGAGGTGTAGGCGACCAGCCGCTTCATGTCGGTCTGACCCATGGCGAGCAGTGCGCCGTACAGGATCCCGAGTACGGCCAGCACCAGGATCGCCGGGGCGAAGGCCCGGCTGGCATCGGGGAACAGCGGCAGGCAGTACCGCAGGAAGCCGAACGTTCCGACCTTGTCCAACACCCCGACGAGAAGCACCGCGCCACCGATCGGAGCCTCGGCACCGGCATCGGGTAGCCAGGTGTGGAAGGGCACGAGCGGTGCCTTGATCGCGAAGGCGATGAAGAACCCGAGGAAGAGCAGCTTCTGCAGGTCCGGATCGATGCTGATCTGGCGCAGCGCGTCGAAGGCGAAGGTGCCCTGCCCGATCTCGTTGGCGCTGACCACGTACAGCCCGATCACGGAGGCGAGCATGACCAGGCCGCCGACCAGGCTGTAGAGGAAGAACTTCACTGCCGCGTACTGACGTCGCGGCCCTCCGAAGCTGCCGATCAAGAAGTACATCGGAACCAGCATCGCTTCGAAGAAGACGTAGAACAGGAAGATGTCGGTGGCCGCAAAGACGCCGATCAAGAGCGCCTCGAGGATCAGCAACCAGGCGAAGAACGTCCGCATGCTGCCGGTCTTGCCGGTGCCCCGGCCGGCGTCGGCGCCCTCGTTCCAGGATGCGCCGATCACGACCGGCACCAACAGACCGATCAGCAGGATCATCACCAGGGCGATGCCGTCCACGCCGAGGGCGAACCGCACGCCGAAATCGGGAATCCAGCTGTAGGACTGGACAAACTGGAATCGCGGGCCGCTCGGTTCGAAGGCAACCGTCATGAACACGGCAAGAACGAGTACGACCAACGACACGCCGAGGGTGATTCTCCGGATCAGGTCATGACGGTCTTCCGGTACGGCCAGCAGCCCGAACCCGGCAACCAGCGGCAGGACCATCAAGATCAGCAGAAAGGGCAGGTCGCTCATACGAATCGCACCGCCAGGAACGCCATGGTGACCACGAGCGCCCCGCCGAGCATGCTCAGCGCGTACGACCGGACGAAGCCGGTCTGGGTGCGACGCAGTCGGCCGGACGTCCCGCCGAGCCCGGCGGCCAGGCCGTTGACCGCACCATCGACGCCGCGGTTGTCCACGTAGACCATCGCGCGGGTGAGCCACTGACCAGGTCTCATGAACACCGATTCGTTGAAGGCGTCCCCGTAGAGATTGGCCCTGGCGGCCTTGATCACCGGAGAGACGTTGACCGGTGGGCGGATCGGCACTTCACGACGCGCGACGAAGAACCATGCGGCAGCGACACCGAGAGCCACGACCACCGTGGTGAGAATGGACACGACGATCGGTGCGACGACGTGATCGGCCTCGGGCTCCGGACCGAACACCGGCTCCAACCACGCGCCGAGCGGGAACACGTTGACGAGGATGAAGCCGGCGAAGACCGAGCCCAACGACAAGATGATCATCGGCACGGTCATCACCGCGGGCGACTCGTGTGGGTGGGCGTCCTTGTCCCACCGCGGCCTCCCGAAAAAGGTCATCACCATCAACCGGGTCATGTAGAAGGCGGTCAGGCCGGCGGCCAGCATCGCCCCGCCACCGAGGATCCAGCCCAAAGCGCCGCCAGAGTCGAAGGCCACCTCGATGATCAGGTCCTTGGAGTAGTAACCGGACAAGAACGGGAAGCCGATCAGCGCCAGGTAGCCCAGGGCGAAGGTGATGTAGGTGATCCGCATCTTCGAGCCGAGGCCGCCGAACTTGCGCATGTCGACCTCGTCGTTCATGCCGTGCATGACCGACCCGGCGCCGAGGAACAGGCCCGCCTTGAAGAATCCGTGGGTGAGCAGGTGCAGGATCGCCACCGCGTACCCGGCCGGGCCCAGCCCGACGGCCAGGAACATGTAACCGATCTGACTGACCGTGGAGTAGGCCAGCACCTTCTTGATGTCGTCGTAGGCGCAACCGACGATTGCGCCGTACAGCAGGGTGACCAGGCCGACGATGGTGACCACGGTTCGCGCGGTCTCGGACAGGTCGAACAGCGGCGCGGACCGCGCGATGAGGTAAACCCCGGCGGTCACCATCGTCGCGGCGTGGATCAGAGCGGAGACCGGGGTCGGGCCTTCCATCGCGTCGGGCAACCAGGCCTGCAGTGGCACTTGGCCGGACTTGCCGCAGGCGCCGAGCAGCAGCAGCAGTCCCAGGGCGGTGACGGTTCCGGCCGCCAGCCCACTCGCTCCGGCAAAGACGTCCGCGAAGGATGTCGAGCCGAGGGTCGCGAACATGATGAAGACCGCAATGATCAGGCCGACGTCCCCGACCCGATTCATGATGAAGGCCTTCTTGGCCGCGGTCGCCGCTGCCGGCCGGCGGTACCAGAACGCGATCAGCAGGTACGACGCGAGGCCGACGCCCTCCCAGCCGATGTAGAGCACGACGTACCCGTTGCCCAGGACGAGCAGCAACATCGCGGCGACGAACAAGTTCATGTACGCGAAGAAGCGCCGACGATCCGGATCGTGGCCCATGTAGCCGACCGAATAGATGTGGATCAGGGCACCGACGCCGGTGATCAGCAGGATGAAGACCGCTGACAAAGGGTCGAGGAGCAGGCCGATGTCCACCTGCAGTTCACCGACCGGGATGAAGCTGAACAGCGTGTCGGTGACTGCCTTCTCGCCGTCGGGCTGCCCGGCAAGGGCGGCCACGAGCGCGACGGCAAGCACGAAGTCCAACAGAATCGTGGCGCAGCCGATGAGATGCCCGATTTTGTCCAGCCGCCGGCCACCCAGCAGCAGGACGGCGGCTCCGAGCAGCGGGATGACGACGAGCAGCCAGGCTGAGCCGAGCAGGCCGCTGGCGGGTAGGTACTGAGTCTCCACGTGGCGTCCCTCAGTACTTCAGCAGGTTCGCGTCGTCGACCGAAGCCGAACGTCGGGTCCGGTAGATCGACATGATGATCGCCAGTCCGACGACGACCTCGGCCGCGGCGACCACCATCACGAAGAAAGCCATGATCTGCCCGTCGACAGTGCCGTTGATCCGAGCGAAGGTGACCAGGGTCAGGTTCACCGAGTTCAGCATCAGCTCGATGCACATGAACACGACGATCGCGTTGCGCCGAACCAGCACCCCGACAGCACCGATCGTGAACAGGATCGCGGCCAGGACCAGGTAGTACGTAGGTGTCATGTGGGCACGCCGTCGCGGTTGGCGCCGCTGTCGACGGTCACGTCATCCAGATCGTCGATAGCTCCCGAGGCGATGGCCGGTGGTCGGTGCATCTCCATCCCGGTCGCTCGGCTGTCCTCGGCGACCGATCCGTCCGGTAGCAGCGCAGGCGCGGCGACGGAGTTGCCGCGAGCGAAGACACCCGGGCCGGTCAACGTCTGCGGGCGCGGGCCCTTGACCCGCGCGACGGACTGCTCCTTCTGGCCCGGACGGGTGCCGGGCTCCCGCTCGATGTGGGCCAGGATCATGGCTCCGACCGCGGCGGTGATGAGCAGTGCGCTTGTCAGTTCGAAGGCGAGCAGGTAGTCAGTGAACAGAAGTCGGGCGATCGCTGGGACGTTGCCGCCGTCAGCGTTGATCTCGGCCAGGCCGACGGACTCGACGCCGGACGTGGCGTCGGCGATCAGGCCGCCGACGAGTCCGGCGAAGCCGATGCCGAGCAGGATCGCGGCCAGGCGTTGGCCACGCAGTGTCTCGACTATCGAGTCGGAATAGTCCCGACCGACCAGCATGAGTACGAATAGGAACAGGATCATGATCGCGCCGGTGTAAACGATGATCTGTACGGCACCCAGGAACGGCGCCTGCTGGACGAAGTAGAAGCCGCCGAAGCTCAACATCGTCAACACGAGCCACAGGGCAGAGTGGATGGCGTTGCTGGACAAGACCATCCCGATCGCACCGGCCAGCGCGATCGGGCCCAGGATCCAGAACGCAACCGTTTCCCCACTGCTGACAACATCTGCGGCCAATACAGACATCTGGTTCACGTTCGGGTCTTTCCGAGTGGTTTGGCGCCCTCGTCCGCATCGGCGCCGATGTCATCGCCTGACGCCGGAGCCGTCGCCGCCGGGGGCACGGAGTGCTCCTCGGCTGCCGCTCCGGCGGTCTGCTTGAGCGGCTCGCGACCGACGTAGTAGTCCTGTTCGTGATCACCCAAGCGCATCGGATGTGGCGGTTGCTCCATCCCGGGCAGTAACGGGGCCATCAATTGCTCTTTGGTGAAGATCAGGTCCTGCCGATTGTCGTCGGCGAGTTCGTACTCGTTGGACATCGTCAGCGATCTGGTGGGGCACGCCTCGACGCAGAGCCCGCAGAAGATGCAGCGCAGGTAGTTGATCTGGTAGATCGCGCCGTACCGCTCGCCGGGTGAGTAGCGGGCCTCTGCGGTGTTGTCGCCACCCTCGACGTAGATGGCATCGGCCGGGCAGGCCCAGGCGCACAACTCGCAGCCGACACACTTCTCCAAACCGTCAGGATGCCGGTTGAGCACGTGCCGGCCGTGGTAGCGGGGCTTGGTCGCCTTCTTGTCCTCGGGATAGGACTCCGTGGTCACCTTCTTGAACATGTTTGCGAAGGTCACCCCGAAGCCCTGTAGCGGCTTGGGCAACAGGCTAGGCACGATTGCCTCCGGGGCGTCTACCGGCGCCGACGGCGTCCTTCTTCGCGAGGTCCCGTTTGACCAACGGCGGGTTGGGCGGCACGACGAGGTCCAGCGGTGGAGTCGGGAAAGCACCCGATGTCGTCGGCGGGACGCCTTTGCGCACCGTCGGGTCGTCGACCTTGTCCGGCCAGAGCCAGACGCCGACCAATACGAGGACGAGCACCGGGATGCCGACATACAGCGCGATCTGGCCGGCTGTCAGGTCGTACTCACGGGACAGGACCCGCATCGTGGCCACGACAAGGATCCAGAGCAGTGCGACCGGTACGAGGACCTTCCAGCCCAAGCGCATGAACTGGTCATAGCGCAT
>JACCTM010000389.1 GCA_013812385.1 Geodermatophilaceae bacterium
TCGGTGAGTTGTTCGGGCGTGAGGTTGGTCCGGTTGTCGTTGCCGACGATGAGAATGTTCATCGCGTCGGGATCGCCGCCCCCGACGTTGTCGTTGCCGTCGGCGGGGATGACGTCTTGCCGGGAGAGGTTCTGCTCGGCGACCTCGGTGAGGTACCAGCCCCAACCGCTGGCTCCGAGCAGAATGAGCGAGAGCAGGCTGGCCACCAATCGGGCGCCGATGAACAGCCCACCGCGGCTGCGTTGCCCGGGTCGTTGCCTGCCATCGGCCGGTCGGGACGAGAGTTCTGGACGGCTGCTCGGGTTTGGCGGCGGCGCTGACGCGCGACCGGACCGAGGGTCTAGATGCGGCGGTAGTCGACGCTCACCGTCGTAGCCGTCGGTCATCAGCCCGAGAGTACCTGCGCTGATCTGTGGGGCTGGGGATCCTAGGCTGGCCAGGTGACCGCCCCGCCTCAGCCACCACGCACATCCGGGCTTGCGGCTGACCCGTCGGGCCCAGCCCCGCCCACGGCGGAAGGCTCGGTGTACGGCGTGATCCCGGCCGGTGGCAGCGGCCTTCGGCTCTGGCCGCTGTCCCGTGCCGGTGCACCGAAGTTCCTGCATGCGCTGTCCGGTCAGGGCGATCGCAGCCTCCTGCAGTCCACCGTCGACCGGTTCTCCCCCTTGGTGGACATCGACCGCATCCTCGTCGTCACCGGAGCCCTGCACGCAGCCGCGGTCGCCCAGCAGCTGCCCGCCCTGCCCCCAGACAACTTGGTGGCCGAGCCGGTCCCGCGGGAGTCGGGTCCGGCGATCGCACTGGCCGCGGCGCTGATCCATCAGCGCGAGCCGGCGGCGGTGATGATCTCCTGCCACGCAGACCAGCTCGTCCGCGATCTCGACGCCTTCCACGTCGCGCTTCGGACCGCGATCGAGGTGGCTGCGACCGGGCTGCTGGTCACCATCGGGGTGTCCCCCGTGAGCCCGGAGACCGGATACGGCTACCTGCAAGTGGGGCACCCGTTGGATATCGGGGCAGCTCGGGCGGTGGTGCAATTCAAGGAGAAGCCCGATCGAGCCACGGCCGAGGGGTATCTGATCTCGGGGGACTACTTGTGGAACGCCGGAATGTTCTGCTGGCGGGTCGACGCGTTTCTGCAGCAGTTGGCTGTCGAACTACCTGAGTTACATGCCGGCGTCACAGCACTGGCCCCGCGCTGGACCTCCGCTCCCGGACCTGACGTCGCCGGGGAGTGGGCGACTCTGCAGAAGATCAGCATTGATCATGGCCTGATGCAGCCGGCCGCCGCACGGGGCATGGTGGCGACCGTGCCGGCCGAGTTCGGCTGGGCTGACATCGGCGATTGGCACACGCTGGGCACGGTCGTCGGCACTGATACCGACGGGCATACCAAGCTCGGCACCGGTGCACTGGTGACCCAGGACTCCGCCGACTGTGTCGTGGTGACCGGATCCGGTCGTACGGTCGCGCTGCTCGGAGTCACCGGGCTGGCAGTCGTCGACACCGATGACGTGCTGCTCATCTGCCCGCGAGACCGCGCCCAGGAGGTCAAGGCACTGGTCGAACAAGCCCGCCGGGAAGGTCACGAAGCCTTGCTCTGAGGATGCACCGAGCTGGATACAGTCCGGATCTGTCGGGGGCCCACCGTAAAGAAGGAGCAGACATGCAGTTGGCCGATGCCGCGGCTGTCGTCACCGGCGGCGCCTCCGGGCTCGGGGAGGCCACCACGCGTGCGCTGACCGCCAAGGGGGTGTCAGTGACGATCCTCGACCTGCAAGCCGACCGGGCCGCCGCACTGGTATCCGAACTCGGCGGCCACACCTCCTACGTCATGACCGACGTCACCGACGGTGAGCAGGTCCAGGCCGCCGTCGCCGAAGCGGCCGGAAAGGGCCGCGAGCTACGCGTCGCGGTGAATTGTGCCGGGGTGGGCTGGGCCGCACGGGTTCTCAGCCGGGACGGCACGCCGCACGACTTGGACCTGTTCGTGAAGATCATCGGCATCAACCTCGTCGGCACGTTCAACGTGCTGCGACTGGCGGCGGCGGCGATGGCCGGTAACCAACCCGACGAACAGGGTGAGCGCGGGGCGATCGTCAACACCGCTTCGATCGCGGCCTTCGACGGTCAGATCGGTCAGATCGCCTACGCCGCATCAAAGTCCGGGGTCGCCGGCATGACCCTGCCCGCAGCTCGGGACCTGTCCAGCATCGGCGTGCGAGTGAACACCATCGCGCCCGGCATCATCGACACCCCGATGTTGGCGGGGTTGCCCGAGGACACCCGCGCCGCGTTGGCCGCCGGGGTCCCCTTCCCGAAGCGGCTCGGCACACCCGCCGACTACGCAAGCCTGGCCGTCTTCCTGCTCGAGCACCCCTACCTCAACGGTGAGACGGTCCGGATGGACGCCGCTCTGCGGATGCCGCCCAAGTAGCTACCTGCGGATAGTGGTACCCGTGCGATCAACGACGTGGCAGCCCGACCGGCTGCTCGATGTCGCCCGCACCCTCGGACCGCTGCGGCGCGGGCCCGGTGATCCGTCCTTTCGGCGGGATCCGGACGGCGTCTGGTGGCGTACGACGACCACGCCAGACGGGCCGGCCACCGTGGCGATCCGGGTCGACCGTGAAGGCGTACACCACGCCGCATGGGGACCGGGTACGGACTGGGTCATGGAGACCGTGCCCAGGTGGCTGGGCGCGGAGGATGACCGGTCGGACTTCCGGCCCACCGATCCGATCGTGGCGCGCCTGGACCATCGGTTTCCGGGTCTGCGGCTGGCTCGTACGAATCGGATCTGGGACACCCTGATCGCCGCGATCATCGAGCAGAAGGTGACCAGCGTCGAAGCTCATCAGGCCTGGCGCTCGCTTCTGCTGACCGCAGGCGACCCCGCGCCTGGTCCGGTGGGGGAGCGGATGCGCGTGCCCCCGACTCCCGAGGCGTTGCTCGCCCTGACGGATTGGCAGTGGCACCGCTGTGGGATGGACGGGCAACGGCGCAGAACCCTACGTGCGGCGGCCACCGTGGCTCAACGGCTGGAGGCCGGCGTACAGATGTCCGCACCGGACGCGTCAAAGCGGCTGCAGGTCGTACCCGGAGTCGGGATCTGGACTGCTGCCGAAACGATGCAGCGGGCGTTCGGTGATCCGGACGCGGTCTCGGTCGGGGACTACCACGTGCCGTCGCTGGTCGGCTGGGCCTTGATCGGTGAGCACATCGACGACGAAAGGATGCTCGAACTGCTCGAACCGTTTCGTCCGCACCGCCAGCGCGTCGTCCGGCTGATCGAATGCGGAGCACCGCGCCCGCCCCGGCGGGGGCCGCGCGCGCCGATCCGCAGCTACCGCTCGATCTGATCGCTCCGGTTGCCCGGGTGGTGGCCGACCAGAACGACACCATGGGTCCGAACGCCCTCGGGGAGCCGCCCGACGATCCGATTGGCGAGTTCTCCGTCGACATCGGCGTCGTCGAGCTCGGCGGGAGACAGCCAGGCCGCGGCCAGCCCCTCCGCATGCAACTGGATGAGCAGCGCGGCGATGGCCATGCCCAACCGGGTCAGGGTCACCGCATCGGAGGGCTCAGGCAGCACCGGCGCGATCACCGCCGTCGCCTGGTCGAGCAGTCGCCCGGCTGGGCTCTGCGCAACCTTTCCGCCGGCCGGCGTCGCCGGCTCGGCAACGAGTTCGGCGAGGAGTTCCAACCCCTCCAGTAGACCGGTCGCGCGCAGAGCGGTCTCGATCGCGCCGCGCAGCACCGGAACCGGGACCGGTCGTGGTGCGAAACCGGTCGGAGCCCGCCGGGTTCCTACGACGTCGCGAGTACCCAAGGCGAACATGTCCTCGGCGAGGGGTCGGCGTAGCGAGGCCGAACCATGCCCGTCATCGACCGGAGGCAGCAGGCCGCGCAGAATCGCCGCCGGTACGCCGGCCAACTTGCCCTTGACCAGATCCGCGGCGGCTGCGACCTCGTCGGCCACCGCGATTTCGGTGATTTCCAGCGGCACCCCGCTGGTGTCGAGCTGTCCTCGCAGATCGGCGAGCGCGCCCATTCCGGCAATGCCGATCGCAATGTCGGTCAGGCCGCGGCGCCAGGCTCGCCCATTGGTGTCACTGATGACCACGGCGACGCGGACGCCGACGCGATCAACGATCGCCTCGCGCAGCGCACGCGCCGAGGCATCGGCATCCAGCGGGAGCAGGGCGAGTTCACCGCGAGCCACGTTCGAGGCGTCCACGCCTGCGGCGGCCATCACCCACCCGTGGTGGGTCGCCACGATCTTGGTGGCACCACGCTGCGCCACCACTCGCACGGTCTCGGCGGTGATCGCGTCCTGGCGAGCGCGTTCCCGGCCCTCGGGATCGGTCGGGACGGCCAGCAGCCGGCCTTCCACCTTGGACAGCGCCTTGGACGTGACGACCAGGATGTCCCCGTCCCGCAGCCATGGCGCGGCGCGGCAGATCAGTCCGGCCAGGTCGTCGCCAGGCCGCAATTCGGGCAGGCCGGCGATCGGCAGGATCTCCAGCGTGCCGGCAACCGGCTCAGCCACGGTCAGCAACGGCAGAAGTCGAGTGCTGCTGACGCCATGGCGGCTGTGGCCTCCGGGCTGCGCATCAGCAACGGGATCTGGCCTACCTCGACGCCGGCCACGTCAGCGGCGTCGGTCTCGTGGACCAGCCAACCGTCGAGGATCCCATCGGCCTTCCGGGCGCCGTAGTGGCGAGCCACCCCCTCCGCGCTGACGGGCACGCCGATGGCCGGCAGGCACTTGTCGGCCATTCCACGCACAACCGCGCCGTCGACGATCGGCGAGAGGCCGACGACTTTGGCCGAGGTCTCCCGAAGTGCCTGCCGTAGACCGGGAACGGCCAGGATCGGCCCGATGCTCACCACCGGGTTGCTGGGGGCCAACAGCACGGCGTCGGCGTCAGCGATCGCATCGAGGATTCCCGGCCCGGCGCTGGCCTGGTCGAGCCCGACGAACACGAACTCCTCGACCGGAGGCTGGGCATGGTGAGCGATCCACCACTCCTGAAAGTGCACTACCCGCCGAACCCCGTCGATCTGGCACACCACATGGGTCTCAACCCGCTGATCGCTCATCGGCAGCAGCTGAACCCGGGTACCGGTGGCGCACAGCTGCCAGCGTTTGCACAAGGCGGCGGTCACCTCGGAGAGCGGATAACCGGCGTCCAGCATGCGGGTACGAATCAGGTGCGTGGCGATGTCTCGGTCGCCGAGGCCGAACCAGGACGGCTCGGCGCCGTACGCCGTCAGCTCCTCTTTGGCCTGCCAGGTCTCCGCGCGGCGCCCCCAGCCCCGTTCTGTGTCGATCCCATCGCCCAACGTGTACATCACCGTGTCCAGGTCCGGGCAGACCCGCAGACCGTGCACAGTGAGGTCGTCCCCGGTGTTGACGATCACCTGGATGAGGTTGTCCGGCGTCGAATTCTGGTGGGTTGCTTGATCCTTGAGTACGGCCCGGACGCCGAGGAGGAATCGGGCACCACCGACACCGCCTGCCAGGACCACCACACGCACCGGCCCATCCTTGCCTGCCGCCGCGCGCAAGTAGCAGATGGGGTCTTGACGGGAGGCTAACGACACGCGTGTAATTTCACTGGCGTGAGTAGCTGTCAGTCAGACAGCTATCTGCCGGGTCGAGGTAAGGCGGCAGAAATGGCGCAAGCACAAGCAGTGGCGATAGCTGAGGGAAGAAGGTCACCGCACGGATGGCCGGCCAGCTCCGAAACCTTCGCCGGCGGTGCAGGTACCGCCGCCGACGGGTTCGGCAAGGACTGGCTGCCCAGTGATCGGGCGGCGCGGGATCCATTCGGGGTCGACGTTTATGGCACCGATCCATGGGGGCAGGAGACCGAGCGGGACTGGCAGGAGCTCGCGCTGTGCTCCCAGACCGACCCGGAGGCATTCTTTCCCGAGAAGGGTGGCTCCACCCGTGAGGCCAAGAAGATCTGCACCGGCTGCGAGGTACGCGCCGAGTGCCTGGAGTACGCCTTGGCCCACGACGAGCGGTTCGGAATCTGGGGCGGGCTATCCGAGCGGGAGCGGCGCAAGCTACGCAAGCGGGCCGTCTGAGGAGGAGCGGGAAACTGGATATCTGACCGGGTCCTTGCTCCCCGCCCGAGAGGATCCTGATCTCGAACCATCCGTACCAGGGCTCGTACGCGCCGGCCACCACCACCAGCAGGCCGCTGCTCACTGAACGCCGTTCCGGCGGCGCAGCACGCGGAGTCGAGGTACGGGCGCCTCTACAAGCTGGTAGTCGTCTTAAGCATCAGAAAGGCCACGTTCCGCGCTCTCGCTCGAGTCGAGCTGCAGCGGGCTTGGCGTCCAGTCCCCAGACCCGCCCGGAGGCGACGATGGCCAGCAGGAGCAGCGGTACCCAGATGAGCGGCTCC
>JACCTM010000456.1 GCA_013812385.1 Geodermatophilaceae bacterium
CGACCAACATCCTGGGACATGCCCATCCAGCCGTCGTCGAGGCGGTGAACCGGCAGGTCAGCATGCTGGGCCACACGTCGAACCTGGTCGTCAACGAACCCGGGATCCGGCTCGCCGAGCGACTGCTCGACCTCGTCGGGCGTCCCGGGCGGGTGTTCTTCTGCAACTCCGGCGCAGAGGCGAACGAGGCCGCATTCAAGGTCTCCCGGCTGACCGGGCGCACCGGCGTCGTCGCGGCCCTCGGCTCGTTCCACGGCCGGACGATGGGCTCGCTGGCACTCACCGGGCAACCCGATAAGGCGGCGCCCTTCGCCCCGCTCCCCGGTGGCGTGACGCACGTTCCGTACGGAGACACCGCCGCCCTCGAGGCAGCCGTGGACGAGGACACCGCGATGGTGATGCTCGAGCCGATGCTCGGTGAGGGTGGAGTTGTGCCCGCGCCGCCAGGCTACCTCGCCGACGCCGCAGCGGCAGCGCGCAGCGCCGGAGCACTGTTCGCCCTCGACGAGGTGCAGACCGGGATGGGTCGTACGGGCGCCTGGTTCGCTCACCAGTGTGCTGGCGTCGAACCCGGGCTGCTCACTCTGGCCAAGGGGCTCGGAGGCGGCCTGCCGATCGGGGCGATGCTCGTCTTCGGTCCCGCAGCAGACCTGCTCCAGCCGGGCAGCCACGGGTCCACCTTCGGCGGCAACCCCATCTCATGCGCCGCTGCGCTTGCCGTGATCGACACGATCGCCGCCGACGGACTGCTCAGCCGAGCCGAGCAGATCGGTACCGTCATCACCGAAGGCATCGCGGCAATGGCCAACCCGCTGTTCACCGGAGTCCGCGGCGAGGGCGCGCTGGTGGCGATCACCATGTCCCAGCCGGAGGCGGCGGCGCTCGAGTCGGCGTTGCGTACGGCAGGCTTCCTGGTCAATGCGGTCGCCCCGGATGCCATCCGGTTGGCGCCGCCGTTGGTGATCTCCGACGACCAGCTCAGCGCGTTCCTCAACGCGCTCGGCTCGATCACGATTGGGCGCGACTCATGACCAGGCACTTCCTGCGCGATGACGACCTCACCGCCGACGAGCAGAGCGAGATCCTCGCCCTCGCCGCGGAGTTGAAGGCCAAGCGCCCGGTCGGTCCGAGGCCGTTGGAGGGTCCTCGGACCGTCGCACTGCTCTTCGACAAGCCCTCGACCCGGACCCGGGTGTCCTTCTCCATCGGGATAGCCGAACTCGGCGGCTATCCGCTGGTGATCGACGCCCAGAACAGCCAGCTCGGCCGCGGAGAGCCGATCGAGGACACCGCGCGGGTATTGGACCGGCAGTGCGCGGCGATCGTCTGGCGGACGTTCGGCCAACAACGGATCGAGGCGATGGCCTCGGCCAGCCGAGTTCCGGTGATCAACGCGCTGACCGACGAGTTCCACCCCTGCCAGATCCTGGCCGACCTGCAGACCGTTGCCGAGCGACGTGGGGCACTGACCGGGCTGACGATGACCTATCTCGGGGACGGGGCCAACAACATGGCGCACTCCTACCTGCTCGGCGGCGCGCTGGCGGGGATGCACGTACGAGTCGGCTCACCGGAGAGCTATCAGCCCGACCCCACGATCCTGGAGCAGGCCGGGCGGCTGGCCGCCGAAACCGGAGGAACGGTGGCATGGACCTCCGATCCCGCAGCCGCAGCTGACGGGGCCGACGTGCTCGCTACGGACACCTGGGTCTCGATGGGGCAGGAGGGCGAGGGTGGCGACCGGGCCACGCCGTTCGCGCCGTACGCGATCGACGCCCTGGCATTGGACCGCGCCGCCGACGACGCCATCGTCTTGCACTGCCTGCCCGCCTATCGCGGCAAGGAGATCGCCGCCGAGGTCATCGACGGTCCGAACAGCGCGGTGTGGGACGAGGCCGAGAACCGGCTGCACGCCCAGAAGGCCCTGCTGTGCTGGTTGCTGGACTCGTGATGACCATGGCCGCACCGCTGACCCGCAGCGCCCGGCACGCCCGCATCGTCGAACTCATCGACTCCGGGCCGATCCACTCGCAATCCGAGCTGGCCGAGGCGCTGGAGGCTGACGGCGTCGCGGTCACCCAGGCGACGCTGTCCCGGGACCTCGAGGAACTGGGGGCGGTGAAGTTGCGTGGTGTCGACGGCGAACCCGGGGTCTACGTGCTGCCTCAGGAGGGCGCCAGCCCGCTACGACCGGCGCAGCGAGCACCGGACGTCCTCGTTCACCGACTGGGTGAACTGCTCACCGGTGTGCAGGCCACCGCCAACCTGGTCGTCGTCCGAACCCCGCCGGGAGCCGCCCAGTTCCTCGCCTCGGCGCTGGACAAGGCGGGCCTTCCGACAGTTCTGGGCACCATCGCCGGCGACGACACGCTGCTGGTGATCACCAGCGATCCGGACGGCGGGCAGTTCCTGGCCGCCGAACTCAGCACCTTGGCCGGCCGCGGCCGTCGCAGCAGCGCCCCTGCACCCCCCGCATCGGACGAACAAGGAGAACCATGACTTCCAGTGAACGAGTCGTTCTGGCCTATTCCGGTGGGCTGGACACGTCGGTAGCCATCGGCTGGATCGCCCAGGCGACCGGAGCCGAGGTCATTGCAGTGGCCTGCGATGTCGGCCAGAACGGCGAAGATCTCGAGGTCATCCGTGAGCGCGCGTTGGCCTGCGGCGCGGTCGAGTCGGTCGTCGCCGACCTGCGCTCGGAGTTCGCCAGCGAATACTGCGGACCGGCCCTGCGCGCCAACGCGCTCTACATGGACCGCTACCCGCTGGTCTCCGCGCTGTCCCGCCCGGTCATCGTCAAGGCCCTGGTCCGCGCGGCCCAGACCTACGGAGCGAGCACCGTTGCGCACGGCTGTACGGGCAAGGGGAACGACCAGGTCCGCTTCGAGGTCGGGATCGCCGCATTGGCGCCGTACATGAAGGTGCTCGCGCCGGTCCGCGACTCGGGGATGACGCGGGACAAGGCGATCGCCTTCGCCGAGGAGCGGTCGCTGCCGATCGACGTGACCAAGAAGTCGCCGTACTCGATCGACCAGAACCTCTGGGGGCGGGCGGTCGAGACCGGTTTCCTCGAGGACATCTGGAACGCCCCGATCGAGGACGTCTACTCATACACCGCGAACCCGGCCACCCCCCGCGATCCCGACGAGGTGGTTCTCGGCTTCTCCGAGGGGATACCGACCTCCGTCGACGGCGAGTCGGTCTCGGTGCTGCAGGCGATCGAGATCCTCAACCGGCGGGCCGGCGCCCAGGGCGTCGGGCGGTTGGACATGGTCGAGGACCGGCTGGTCGGGATCAAGAGCCGCGAGGTGTACGAGGCGCCCGGTGCGATCGCCCTGATCACCGCGCATCAGGAGCTGGAGAGCGTCACCGTGGAGCGCGACCTGGGTCGGTTCAAGCGTCAGGTCGGGCAGCGCTGGGCCGAGCTCGTCTACGACGGCCTCTGGTTCTCCCCGCTGAAGGATTCGCTGGACGCCTTCCTCGTCGAAGCCAGCCGCGCGGTGACCGGCGAGGTACGAATGACGCTGCACGGCGGCCGGGCCGTTCCGACCGGCAGGCGCAGCGAGGCATCGCTGTATGACTTCGGTCTGGCCACCTACGACTCCGACGACACCTTCGACCAGGGTCTGGCCAAGGGCTTCGTCGAGCTCTGGGGGCTGCCGAGCAAGCTGGCCGCCGCCCGTGACCAGCGTCTGGCTGGGTCCACGGGGTGACGTCTGGCACCTCCTCCTCGGCTCGGCTGTGGGGCGGCCGGTTCAGCACGGGTCCGGCCGATGCCCTGGCTGCACTGTCCCGCTCGGTGCACTTCGAATGGCGGTTGGCTCCCTACGATCTGCTCGCTTCCCGGGCGCACGCCCGAGTCCTGCACCGGGCCGACCTGCTCACCGACACCGAGCTCGACCAGATCCTGGCCGCGCTGGACGGACTGGACGCCGCCGTACAGGACCGCAGTTTCACTCCCGGGCCTGACGACGAGGACGTGCACGCGACTCTCGAGCGCGGGCTGACCGAACGGCTCGGTCCATTGGGCGGAAAGCTCCGGGCCGGGCGCAGCCGTAACGACCAGATCGCGACGGACTTGCGGCTCTACCTCCGCGACCAGGTACGGCTGCTCGTAGGGGCGGTGGCCGGACTCGAGGCCGCGCTGATCGCCAAGGCGGAGGAGCATCGGGACGCACCGGCGCCCGGATTGACCCACCTGCAGCACGCCCAGCCGATCCTGTTCGCCCACCAGCTGCTGGCCCACGTACACGCGCTCGCCCGCGATGTGGATCGGTTTCTCGACTGGGACAAACGGGCCGCGATCAGCCCGTTGGGTGCCGGTGCGCTGTCCGGATCCGCGTTGCCCCTCGACCCGGACGCGGTGGCCGCCGAGCTCGGCTTCGACGCGGCCGCCACGAACTCCCTCGATGCGGTCTCCGACCGGGACTTCGCCGTGGAGTTCCTGTTCGTCGCCGCGCTGCTCGGCGTACACCTGTCCCGGCTGGGGGAGGAGGTCATCCTCTGGACGACGACCGAGTTCGGCTGGGTGGAACTCGACGACGCCTACGCCACCGGTTCCTCGATCATGCCGCAGAAGAAGAACCCGGACATCGCAGAGCTCGCCAGGGGAAAGTCCGGACGCTTCATCGGGAATCTCACCGGCCTGCTGGCGACGCTCAAGGGTCTTCCGCTCGCCTACGACCGTGATCTGCAGGAGGACAAGGAGCCGGTCTTCGACACCGTCGACCAGCTGCTGCTGCTGGTGCCGGCGACGGCCGGGATGATCGCGACGATGCGGGTGAACGAGCAGCGCTTGGCCGACTCGACCCCGACCGGTCATGCCCTGGCCACTGAGGTCGCCGACTGGCTGGTGCGTGGCGGGGTGCCCTTCCGCGATGCGCACGAGGTGAGTGGCGCCCTGGTGCGGCGGGCCACTGCCGACGGGGTGGAGTTGTGGGCGCTCTCCGATGAGGCGATGCGGGATGTCGATCCCCGGCTCACCCCCGCCGTACGCGGGGTGCTCACCGTCCGCGGAGCGCTGGAGGCCCGATCCGCGACCGGCGGCACCGCCCCGGTAAGGGTGGCCGAACAGCGGTCGACACTGAGCCAGCTGGTTGGTACCCACCATGCCTGGGCCCAGCGACCACTGCGCCCCAGCTGAGCGCCGTGGACCTTGCAGACGCACTGTCCGACCGGGCACTGAGCGCGGCGCCGCGGCTGCTGGGCGCCTTGCTCAGGCGACAGTCCACCGAGGGCGCGGTCACCGTACGGATCACCGAGGTGGAGGCCTACAGCGGTGACGGGAGCGACCCGGCTGCGCACACCCACCGCGGGCACACGTCGCGTAATCAAGTCATGTTCGGGCCGTCCGGAACTCTCTACGTCTACTTCAGCTACGGGATGCACTGGTGCGCCAATGTCGTCTGCGCGCCGCCCGGCGCTGGGGAAGCGGTGTTGCTCCGCGCGGGGCAGGTGGTCGAGGGCATCCAGCTGGCCCGGGGTCGCCGGCCAGCCGCTCGACGCGACGACGACCTGGCCCGGGGCCCCGCGCGGCTCACCCAGGCCCTGGGTATCACCGGGGTCGACAACGGCGAGAGCCTGCTCGGTCCCGGGTCCGGGCTGTCATTGAGGCTAGGTGATCCGCCGACACCTGCCGCCCAGGTTCGGGCCGGGCCGAGGGTCGGCATCACCAAGGCGGCCGACCTGCCCTGGCGGTTCTGGGTGGACGGTGACCCGACGGTGAGTCGTCTGCCCCGGCGCGCCAGCTGAGTCGCGGGGGGTGGGGCGCGGGCCGCACCTCAGGCTCGCGATGTCGGGCGGACCGGAGCGCAGCCGCTTCAGCTCGGCGTTGTGATCGCGGCCGCGGCCGCCTAGCGTCCTGAATGTCCCCTGCCAGGGCCCAGCGACCAAGGAGGCCACAGCATGCACGAGATGTCCATCACGCAGAACGTGATCGACGTGGTCACCCAGCGCACCGGCTCCGACCGGGTGGCGATGGTGCGCCTGCAGATCGGCAAGCTCTCGGGAATCGTGCCAGACTCCGTACGGTTCTGCTTCGAACTCATCGCTGCCGACACCCCACTGGCCGGTGCCGTGCTGGAGATCGACGAACCACTGGGAGCTGCGCACTGCAGGGGGTGTGGCGAGGATTTCGAGCTACGCGATCTGATCTTGTTGTGCCCGTGCGGAAGCGCCGATGTCCAGGTAGTCGCCGGGACGGAGCTGGCCGTCAAATCCGTGGAGGTCGTCTAGATGTGTGTCACCTGTGGTTGCGGAGACGCTGGCGCGGTCCGAGTCCGGATCCCCGGTGCGCCCGATCATTCGCACGGCGACGATCACGTGCACAACGAACACGTGCACGACAACGATCACCCGCGCGATCCTGATCGCGCGGGTGGACATGATCATCTGCACGCTCATCCGCAGCGCGTGGCGCCGAATCCGGCGTCGGCGACCCGGACCATAGACATTGAGCAGGAACTGCTGGCCAAGAACGACTCCCTGGCCGAGCAGAACCGCGGTTGGCTGGCCGACCATCGGATCACCGCGATCAACCTGATGAGTTCGCCCGGGTCAGGCAAGACATCCCTGCTCGAACGGACGATCCGCGAGGGGAGTGGCGAGCGGACGGTCTGCGTGATCGAGGGCGATCAGGAGACCTTGTTCGACGCCGAGCGCATCCGGGCAACCGGGGCAGCGGTGATCCAGGTGAACACCGGTGCCGGCTGCCACCTCGACGCTGACATGTTGCGCCGCGGCATGGAGGCGCTCAAGCCTCCGGACGGCTCGCTCCTGTTCGTCGAGAACGTCGGGAATCTCGTCTGCCCTGCCCTGTTTGACCTCGGCGAGTCCGGGAAGGTCGTGGTCATCTCGGTGACCGAGGGAGACGACAAGCCGCTGAAGTATCC
>JACCTM010000469.1 GCA_013812385.1 Geodermatophilaceae bacterium
CGGTGATCCGGGCTGCTGATCGCGCGACGTCGCGTCGACGATGTAGAGGTCCGCGTCGCGACCAAGATCGGCCAGCGCCGGATCGAATCCGGTGTCACCGGTATAGGCAACGGAGAAGTCCGGGCAGGACAGTCGTACGCCGACGTTGGGTACGAAGTGCGGCAGAGCCCAGGTATCAAGGTGAAGCGGACCGAGTTCGGTTCTGCTGCTGGGTGTCTCATGCCAATCGAAGACTTGCCGTACGGCATCGGCGTCGCCCTCCTCCAGGATGGCGAGCCGCTCGAGTACACCCGGCGGTGCGTAAAGCGGGATCGACGGTGCACCGCGATGGCCGTACGAGCGCGCACGGAACAAACCGTGCAGATCGATCATGTGGTTTTTTTTTATGTTTGTGATGACCACGGCATCGATCCCGTTCCCCACCACGGAGCCGAGCAGGTCCAGCAGCCGAGGCAACGTCCCGTACCCGAGGTCGATGACAAGGCGGAAGCCGTTGTCCTCGAGCAGAAACCCACTGCACGCGCGTCCGGGCTCCGGCCAGCCGCCGCAACTACCCAGGACCACCAGCCGACTGCTCATCGCCTTCACAGATCTCATCATGATGCGTTCGTGCGCCTTGTGCGAACACCAGCACCGGCGTCAGCCGAACTGCGGTCCTGCCGTGGGCTTTTCCCAGACCGAGATGTGCGAGGTGCTCGTGTCACGGCGTCGTACTTGTCGAGACTGAGCCTGGTCGGACTCAGGTGGAAGGCCCGGACGGTTTGGCGAAGTTGATCGCGGCCGAACTGAGCCTGATCGAGTCAGACATGAGGTCCTTTCTGGCGTGCTGCCTTGGTGTTGAGGTAGCGCTGCTCGGGGATGCTGGTGGCCAGACGAGCCGCCATGGCGTACGCGGCGCAGGCTTCCATGGCCTGGCCGTTCATCTCGAGCAGGTGGGCTCGTACGGCGTACAGCCGGTGGTATCGGCGCATCCGCTGGTCCTGCAGTAGGGGCCCGAGCATGTCCAGTCCGGCGGTCGGGCCGTCGACCATGGCAACGGCGACAGCATGGTTGAGGGTGACCACCGGACTGGGGGTGAGGTCGCGCAGCATGCGGTACAGCGTCTCGATCTGGGCCCAGTCGGTGTCCCGCGCGCGGGCCGCCTCGGCATGGACGGCCGCGATCGCGGCTTGCAGCTGGAAGGGACCCACGGGCCCGGTCGGTAGCGCTCGCTCCACCAGGCCGACGCCCTCGCGGATCCGCCCCGGGTCCCAGAGCGTGCGGTCCTGCTCGGCGAGGGGTACGAGTGAGCCGTCGGGACGGGTGCGGGCGGCGCGCCGAGCGTCGGTGAGCAGCATCAGCGCCAGCAGCCCGGCCACCTCGCCCTCTACAGGCAGCCGTTCGTGCAGCTGCCGGGTCAATCGGATCGCCTCGTCGGCCAGCGACACGTCGTACAGTCCGCCGCCGGTGGTGCTGGTGTGGCCCTCGGTGAATACGAGGTACAGCACATGGGCAGCGCCGGCGACCCGATCAGGCAGTTGCTCGGGCGAAGGGACCCCGAACGGGGCCTGCACCTCCCGGAGCCGGCTCTTCGCCCGGCTGATCCGTTGCGCCATGGTGGCCTCGGGCACCAGAAACGCCCGGGCGATCTGCCCGGTGCTCAGTCCGGCGACGGCCCGCAGCGTCAGGGCCACCTGCGAGGGCCGGGTCAGCGCCGGGTGACAGCACAGGAGCAGCAGCGTCAGCGAGTCGTCGCGCTGCCCTGCAACGTCTGCCGCCGGCGCCACCAGATTCTCGGCTGGGATGCGGTCCGCGACGAGCTGTTCCCGCCCGGCTCGGGCCCGATCGCTGCGCCACTGATCCATCATGCGGCGCGAGGCCACCCTAATCAGCCACGCTTTCGGCTTGTCCGGCAATCCTTGCGTCGGCCATTGCCGCGCGGCGGCCAGCAATGCCTCTTGAGCGGCGTCCTCGGCTGCCTCGAAGTCGCCGTAGCCTCGGACGAGAGCCGCCAGCACGTCCGGCGCGCATCCGCGCCAGACGTGCTCGAGGCTGCTGGTGGTCATAGGGTCACTGATCGTCGCCGCCAGGCCACATCGCCGGCCGAAGCTCCACCACACCCCCGGGCTGAGCGAACACTGCGGCGATCTCCTCAGCCCGCTCTCGGGAGGCGCAGTCGATGAGGAAGAACCCGGCCAGGTGTTCCTTCGCCTCTGCGTACGGGCCCTCGGTGGCCAGGGGGCCTTCGGGGCTCCACCCGTACAGCGTGGCCGAAGCCGGGTCCGCCAAAGCCTCAGCGGTCACCAACTCCCCCGAGGCGGAGATCTCGGTCATCAACGCGTCAAACTGCCGGTCCATCTCGTCATGCTGCTTTGGCGGCAGCGCACGCCCCTCCGGGGTGTAGATCTGGGTCGGGTGTCCCCACGGCTGGGGGTTGGAGTGGATCAGGATCAGGTACTTCATCAGAGTGTCTCCTTCTGCATCGACCAGGCGCGTCCATCGCGCCCTTGCACTGGGGACGACGGAGCCGATCCGGTGTTCTCGACATCCAGTGACCAAGCGCGCTTTGGCGCGGGCGAGCGACCGAGCAGCACGGTGGCGGTGCGGGCGATCATGCCCTTCATCTCCGCGCCCAGCTCCTCGTCGGCGAGTCCCTCAGGGCGCGGCTAGAGGACAGTTAGGTGCTCCTTGGAGGCGCCGTGCACCGAACTGAGGGACAGCGATCGGTCGAAGGTGACGAAACGGCCGTCATGCGCTGTTGCCAGGGCGAGCAGGTAGGCGTCAGTCACCTGGCGCGAGCCGTACAAGCGAGAGGAGTTCACGATCCGCCCGTCGAGCAAGCTGACATTGCAAGACCAGAACGCGTGATGGTCGCTGTTGCACGCCTCGGCCAGCAGACCGATGGCCTCGGCAGGTGAGACCGGGCTCGGGTAGCGCGGCTGGCTCAGGACCCGCACGAAGCCGTTCTCGGTGATCGCGCAGGATGCCCACCCGGCTGAGATCTCGCCCTCGAGCCAGTCGGTGGCCAGGTGGTGATCGACGTGATCACTGTCGAGCAGCGCTAGAAGCACATTGACGTCCAGCAGCGCCCGCCTCATTCAGGCTCGTCCTCCCGGAGCTTGTCGATCAACGCATTCGAGATGGCAGCACCTCGGCGCGGCAGGGGTCGGAACCCGTGCTGGCCCTTGCCGCGATCCTTGGACGGGACGATCTGGCCCGTCAGTGCTTGTCGAGCAAGTTCTGACAGCACTTCCCCGGCCGTGCGCTTCTCACGTTGTGCCCGCTCCTTGACCGCGAGCAGAACGTCATCATCCAAGCTGAGGGTGGTGCGCATGCACGTGATGCTAATGCACCACTACGTAGCGTACGACGCGTGCGGGTTGGCTCGGACCGAGGCAGTGTTCTTGGAGCGCTACGGGCGTCCGGTAGCCGTGCTCGTTAGTCCGAGCAGTACGACGAGCTGGTGGCTGCCTTGGAGGAGTCCGAAAACGTCGCGGCCTTTGACGCGGCGATGGACGAGGAGGGCCCGAACCTCCCCTGGGCGCAGGTCAAGGCCGATCTCGGCTGGGCGTGAGCGAGTACCGGATCGAGTTGCGGCCTACAGCCGTTCGCGCTCTGCGCATGCTCGACCCGCCGGTCCGGCATTGCATTCAGGGTGGTGCCATCGCGGTATTGGCGCGACCCGCGTCCACCCGCCGCGCGTGCCCCTGCAGGGCCGTCCCGGCTTCCGGGTTCAGGTCGGGAACTACCGCATCCTCTACACCGTGGCCGATGACGTGCTCCTCGTCGTCTTCGTGACACTCGGGCACCGTGACGAGGTATACGACCGATGACACCGCCGTGTGGACGCGTGTCCGCTGCCCGCCCTCCGGGCTGCCCACATCGCTGCTTTGACAGGGATCGACAGATCTCCGGGATGCACGGCGTGGTGCGGAAGTGACGGAAGT
>JACCTM010000495.1 GCA_013812385.1 Geodermatophilaceae bacterium
GGACCCTGAAGGTGCAGATCATGCCCTTCGAGGATGCGAAGAACTACCGGTTCAACCCGTTCGACCTGACGAAGGTGTGGCCGCACGGCGACTACCCGCTGATCGATGTCGGCCGGATGACGCTGGACCGCAACCCGACCGACTACCACACCGAGATCGAGCAGGCGGCCTTCCAGCCGAACAACCTGGTGCCGGGAATCGGTCCGAGCCCGGACAAGATGCTGCTGGCCAGGCTGTTCTCCTACGCCGACGCGCACCGCGCTCGGATGGGCGTGAACTACCAGCAGATCCCGGTCAACGCGCCGCGGTCGCCCGTACACAGCTACAGCAAGGACGGCGTGATGCGGGTCAACAACGTGTCCGACCCGGTGTACGCACCGAACTCGTACGGTGGACCCAAGGCCGACACCGCACGTTACGGCGAACCGGCCGGATGGTATGCCGACGGGGAGATCCAGCGGGCGGCCTACGTACAGCACGCCGAGGACGACGACTGGGGCCAGGCCGGCACCATGGTCCGAGAGGTGCTGGACGACGCCGCCCGTGAGCGGTTGGTCAAAAACATCGTCGGGCACCTGCTCAACGCCGTCTCCGAGCCGATCCTGCTGCGCGCGTTCGAGTACTGGCGCAGTGTGGACAAGAGTCTGGGCGACAAGATTGAAGCCGGCGTGCGCGCAAAGGCCGACGAGAGGGACCCCAAGGCGGCCGAACAAGCCAACCCGGCCCGGGAGGCAATGCAGGCCAAGGCCTGAACATGGCGGTCGCGGACCCCTGGCTGTGCGTGAAAGCCAGGGGTTCGCCGAACGCCCCGGGTCAGGCCCGCTGCCCCGTGGCGGCGGTGACCCCGCCCAGACTCAGGAAGGTCAGACCGACGCCCACTCTGGCACGAGGTAGCGCTCGCGGGTGGCGAGCGAGCAGACCACCGATCAGCCCGCCGGACAGCCCATAGCCGACGTCCAGAATCGCACCGATGAGGACGAACAGGGCTCCGAGCACCAGCACCTGACCTGCGATGGGTCCAGCCTCGGCGTGTAGGAACTGGGGAAAGAAAGCCAGGAAAAACAGCGCGACTTTCGGGTTGGTGATTCCGACGGCGAAGCCCTGCCGCCAGCTTCGCCACGCCCCGCCGGCCATCGCTGGTCCCGGCCATGGGGAGGCAGCGACCAGTGGTTCGTCTCGGGTGCGGATCGTGTGGATCCCCAACCAGATCAGGTACGCGGCACCGACGTAGCGCACCACCGCCAGCGCCGTACCGGACGCGGCAAGGACGGCCGTCAATCCGAGGGCGGTCGCCACCACGTAGACGGCACTGGCCGACTCGACGCCGAGAGCAGAATAGACGCCGACCCGGCGGCCGCCGGCAATCCCCCGGGCGAGCAGGAACAACATCGCCGGGCCAGGCAGCAGGATCAGCAGGACACTCGCGGCGGCGAAGGCGGCAAGGGTCGGGCCGGAAGGCATGTCGGCACCCTATTTGCGCCGCGCCGGCCGCAGTAGGACGACCAAGGAGTCCAGCCGCGTGAGGTTCGCCGGGGAAACCGGTGATCGGATCATGGTGGTCACGACGAGATCGGCGGAGGCTGCGAGCAGCCGCAACGTGTACGGCGTGTAGTGCCAGATGTGCTCGGCCGGTTTCAGGGTCCACCACCGTTGGCCCAGCAGCCGGCTCGGCAGGGAGGAGAAGTACGGAGTGGACAGGGCCACCGTCCCGTCGTCGGCCACCAACTCACGAATGCGCCGCAGCACCGCCAACGGGTCGGGGACGTGTTCGAGGGTGTCCCAGCCGCAGATCACGTCGTATGGCCCGGTCAGCGGCGCGTCCACCAGCTGTCCACAGTAGACATCGAGGCCCTGCTTCACAGACACCTGTACGGCCGGCCGCGACAGCTCCACACCCTGGACCTGGTAACCGGCATCCCGGGCTGCGCCCAGGAAAAGCCCGTAGCCGCTTCCGAATTCGAGGAGCCGCTGACCTGTCGGGCGTCGGCCGTTGCGTGCCTTGGCGATCCGGCCGAGTCGTCCGGCCGTCCAAACACGCTGCAGCACCATGGCTGGGGAGAACCGGGACTGGTCGCCGTAGACGCCGCCCTCGAAGTAGTCCACCTGATCGTAGAAGCGGGACAGCGCCATGCTCTGGAGCCGTGGCGAGACGAAGACCAGGGTGCAGTTGGAGCACCGCCGTACGCCGTAGGGCGGCAGGTCGTAAACCGGCCTACCCGCGTCCCCGCACAGGCAACAGCAGACCTGTTCGGTATCGGCCGTATAGAACACTGGGGCTGAGTCGCTCACCCCGGCAGGCTAGTCGTCGACGGTGTCGACTCGGCGGCCACGCCGTACGTGCTCAGGACATCGAGCACGCGGGTGCGCAGAGCATCCGAGGGCGCCGGGCTCCCCCGCCCTTCGGCCAGCACCACATATCGGTCCGGAGCGCGATCGGCGCGGGAGACCAACAGTTGTCGTAGGTCATCCAGTCCGGCATCGCTGTCGTCGAGCACCACCGTCAAGTGCGGCACGAGGCGGCCACTGCCCCAGCGCAGCGCGCGCATCTGCTCGGTGGTGTCCACGTTGCCGGCCAGGACGCTGCGGGCTTGTACGTCGTCGTGGAAGCCGTCACACACGACGACGCCGCCCCGGTCGAGGACTGGACGGATCACCCTGGCCACATAATCCGCGTGGACTGCGGCATTCAGAAGAGCTTGTGCCGCAGGGGCGCTCTGCGATGACACGTCGCTGGTAGCGGTAGCAGCTGATCCTGATGAGCGGCTGGCAGCGGCCTGGTCATCGGCGCTGTCGGTCAGCACGACGTCGTGGCCGAGCGTGTCGAGCCAATCGGCCACACCGGCGGCGACCCGACGGCGCTCGGCGGAGTCGGGGCCCTCCACGGCTATGAGCAGTCCGCTCTCGGGGGGTTCGTCCGGGGCCAGCGGGGCCGTGCCGAACAGTTTGCGCACCGCTCCCATGAGGACACTGCGCTGCCCCGGGGCCACCCGGCTGGAGACGTAGGAGCTGATCGCGACGGCAAGGACGCCGGCGATGAGGAGCGTCAGACCCGGTCCGCTGAAGACCAGCCGGGTCTGCCCGATCATGATGACGTGAGTGCCCAGGAATCCGGCCAGGAGCGGCCCGATGGCGACGGTGAGCAAGAGGATGATCCGTACCGAGGAGATGACGAAGGCAAAGGTCCGCCCGCGCAGCCGATCGACCACCTCGTACCCGATCAGGGTGTATCCGACGATCCAGGAAACGCCCGAGAAGAACCCCACGGCCCCGGCCAAGGCCGCGGCGAGAACGAACTCGCGCATGAACGACATGACGACGAGGACCACGCCGGCCAGACCGATCGAGACACTGAAGATTCGACGGCGCGTGATCCCGGGCAGCAGGCGCGGGCCCAGCAGCATGCCCAGGGCGAGACCGCTGAAGACCGTACCGAACAGAATGCTGTAGCCGGCCGTACCCGCGCTGAGCGTGATCACCCACAGTTGTGCGACACCGATCACGAAACCGCCGGCGGCGAACGCGCCGAGGATGCCGACGTAGAGGGCCTTCATCAGCGCATTGGAGCGCAGGAAACTGACGCCTTCCTTGATCAGCACCAGCAGGCTGGCGCCCTTCTCCCGCGGTCCGGTGTAGGCCGGGATCACGTTGCGTGAGAAGAAGATCGTGCCGGCACTGATCAGAAACGAAACGGCGTTGAAGCCCAGCGCGATGATGATCGGGACACTCGGGTTATCCAGGGCCTGAGCCAGTTCGGGGTCGACATTGCTCGGATCGGCGAAGAATCGGCTGGCGGTGTTGAGCAGCGCGAATAGCAGCGCCGCGACCGGAACGGCGCCGTAGACCGACAGCAGGGAGAGTTGGTTGGCTACGGCAAGGCGTTTGCGCGGGACGATGTTGACCCACAAGGCCTGCTTGGCCGGCATGGTGAACAAGCCGACGGCCTCGATCAGGAATTGGGCGAGGTAGAGCCAGAGCAGGTCGTACCCGATCGCGATCGAGAGATAGAGGGAGGCCGCCAGCAGTTCGCCGACGATGACCGTCGTACGCCGATCCAGACGGTCGGCCAGGGCCCCGGCAAAGGCTCCGAGCACCAGATCCGGGAGCAGCCGGATCAAGATCACTCCGGAGATCGCCGTGCCCTGAACGGCCACCGACTCGTCGGCGGTCAGCTGCTGGGCCATCGCCGTCGTGGCCAACAGGCCGAGCCAGTCGCCGAGGCTGGACAGCATGATCGCGGCCCAGACCCGTCGGAAGACCGGAATGCGAAGCAGCGCCACAACGGAGTTGTCCCGTCGTGGTCCTTTCGCCGCTACGTCGATGGCTCGGCTCCTCGCTGCTTGCTCGTCGCGAAAGGAGAGTAGCGACGAGCGGCGGCGTTCAGACCCGGTCGGGCGGGGGTGTGTCGAGTCGAGGCGGCTCATCCTCGGTGCGGCGGGTAAGGCCCGGCCGGCGGCTGGGTGGGTCCATGATCTCGCCCTCGAACACCTGGTCGTCGCGCGCGGCCGGATCGGGCCCGCGGGCGGCGGCTGAACGCTGGTCGGGGAACTCCAAGGGCACTCGCCGGAGATGGGTGCGCATCGAACGCCCGAGGAAGAACACCACGATCAGCAGACTGAGGATCAGGAATAGCCCGACCGGGCCGGCCTTACCGATGTCCTCGTCAGCGGCGAGCTGGCCGGTCGCACCGGAGAAGCTCACCGTGCTCATGCCGACACAGATTCGCGCAGGCCGGCGAACAGGTCGTCCTCGGGAATCGGACTGTCGACCAGGCTGCGGACCAGTTCGTAATCCTCGGTGGGCCAGATCTCGCGTTGCAGGTCCAGGGGGATGGAGAACCAGCGGCCCAGCGGATCGACCTGGGTGGCATGCGCGATCAGAGCCTGGTCGCGGGTCTCGAACCAGTCCGCGCACGGGACGCGAGTCGTCACCCGGGTCGAGTTGTCTTCCTTGTCATCCCAGTTCTCCAGCCATTCGGCGTACGGCGACTCAGCCCCCCTTGTCAGCAGCGCCTCGTGGATGGCCATCAGACGGGCCCGAGTGAAGGTCATGTGGAAGTACAACTTGCTCGGCTGCCACGGGTCGCCCGTACCGGGATAACGCTCGGGATCCCCGGCGGCATCGAAGGCGACCACCGAGACGTCGTGGGTCTTGATGTGATCGGGGTGCGGATACCCACCCTTCTCGTCGTAGGTCGTGATTACGTGCGGCCGAAAGGACCTGATCAGGGCCACCAAGGGAGCCGCGGCCTCCTCGGTCGGTACCAGCGCGAAGCAGCCTTCCGGAAGATCGGGCAACGGGTCGCCTTCCGGCAGACCGGAATCGACGAAGCCCAGCCAGGCCTGCGAGACGCCGAGGATCTCCCGTGCCCGGTCCATCTCCGCCGCGCGGATGTTGGCGATGTCGGCCAGCACGTCGGGGCGGTCCATCGCCGGGTTGAGGATGGAGCCGCGCTCGCCGCCGGTGCAGGTCGCGACCAGCACCTCCACACCTTCCCGGACGTACCGGGCCATCGTGGCGGCACCTTTGCTGGACTCGTCATCCGGATGTGCGTGTACGGCCATCAGCCGCAGCGGCGTCTGACCAGCAAGAAGGATCGAACTCACCTCCATATCATGGCAATGCGCTCAGCCGCGGTCGCGGCAGCCTCGGCAAGGACGCGGTAACGTCGCACTGGCTCCTGCACCGGCATCAGCACAAAACCCTGGCACCGGCAACCGTAGGACCACGCCATCCGCACCACCACGCACTAGAGGAGTTCCCACCGTGTCCAGCGCCACCGCCCAGCCCACCTCCGAGCAGACCACCTGGTTGACCCGGGAGGCCCACGACCGCCTGCGCGCCGAGCTCGACCAGCTCATCGCCGGGCGTCCGGCGATGAGCGCTGAGATCAACGCGCGGCGCGAGGAGGGCGACCTGAAAGAGAACGGCGGCTACCACGCGGCCAAGGAGGAGCAGGGCAAGGCTGAAGCCCGGATCCGGCAACTCAACGACCTGTTGGACGGCGCCGAGGTCGGCGACCCGCCCGACCATGCCGAGGTGGCCGCGCTCGGGACGGTGGTGACGGTGCGCTTCGTCGG
>JACCTM010000496.1 GCA_013812385.1 Geodermatophilaceae bacterium
GCCGGGAAGATCCGCTTGTCGGCAAGGCGCCGGTCGAGCTTGAGCTCAGCGTTACCGGTGCCCTTGAACTCCTCGAAGATGACCGTGTCGCCGGTCGACCCGGTTTCCACCAGCGCGGTCGCGAGGATGGTGAGCGAGCCACCGTTCTCGATGTTGCGGGCCGCACCCAGGAATCGCTTGGGCGGGTAGAGCGCGGTCGAGTCGACGCCACCGGACAGGATCCGTCCGCTGGCCGGTGAGGAGTTGTTGTAGGCCCGGCCGAGGCGGGTGATCGAGTCCAGCAGGACGACCACATCGTGGCCCATCTCGACGAGCCGCTTGGCCCGCTCGATGGATAGCTCCGCGACCGTGGTGTGGTCAGTCGGCGGCCGGTCGAAGGTGGAGGCGATGACCTCGCCCTTCACCGAACGCTGCATGTCGGTTACTTCCTCGGGCCGTTCGTCGATCAGGACGACCATGAGGTGGCACTCCGGGTTGTTCTGCGTGATCGCGTTCGCGATCGACTGCAGAACCATCGTCTTACCCGCCTTGGGCGGGCTGACGATCAAAGCGCGCTGGCCCTTGCCGATCGGCATGACCAGGTCGATCACCCGAGTGGTCAGCTGCTCGGCAGTGGTCTCCAACCTCAGGCGATCCTGGGGGTAGAGCGGGGTCAGCTTGTGAAACTCCGGCCGCTTGCGCGCTTCGTCGGGGTCGAGCCCGTTGACCTTGTCGAGCCGAACCAGGTTGTTGTACTTGTCCCGGCGGTCGGTCTCCCGCGGCTGGCGGATCGCACCGGTGACGGCGTCACCTCGCCGCAGTCCGTGCTTGCGCACCTGCTGCAGCGACACGTAGACGTCGTTGGAGCCGGTGAGGTAGCCGGTCGTACGGATGAAGGCGTAGCTGTCCAGCACATCGAGGATGCCCGCGACCGGGATCAGGACATCGTCCTCGGAGATCGCCGGCTCGGGCTCGTTGCCGGCGAACCGATCCCGGACGCCGCCGGAGCGCCGGTTGCGGTCGCGATAACGACGGCCGCGTCGGCGACTACCCCCCTCGAAGTCATCTTCGTCGGGGCGGTCCGGACCGCGGTCGTTGTCCCGGTTGTTCTCCCGGTCCCGGTTGTTCTCCCGGTTGCTGGTTCGGTCGTTGCGGTTGTTGCGCCCGCTGTTGTCCTGGCTGCCTCTGTTGTCCTGGCTGCCACGGTTGTCCTGGCTGCCTCTGTCGTTGCGGCTCGTGGCGGCGCGGTTCTCCTCGCCGCGGGTGTCCTCGCCGCGATTGCCGGTGCCTCGGCTCTCGCCCGCGCGGTTGCCACGTCGGTCCGACCCGGACTCGTCACGCTCAGCGGCGGCACGGTCGGTGTTTGCCCGGCTACCGGAGCGCTCGTTGCGTTCGCTGCCCTCACCGCGTACCCGGCGCGTAGCGGTGGCACTGTTGGCCGTCTGGACCGTGGCGCTGCGCTGGCCGTTGGCCGCTGCCGGCGCGCTGGCTGGCGCCGTCGAGCCGCCGTTCCGGTCAGCGCCGAGGCCGAGCGCGGTCTGGCCGGCATCGATGTCCTGCCCCGCCTGACTGTCCCGGGCGGTGCTGGCGGTGCCGGCGGCGCGATGACTACCTGCGCCGTCGCCGCCGTTCCCGGACTGGACCGCCTTGATCGCGGTCAGCAGGTCGCCCTTTCGCATCTTGGTGGTGCCGCTGATGCCGAGCTGACCCGCCAGCTGTTGCAGCTCGGGTAGCAGCATCCCGGTCAGGCCGCTCGCACGGCGCCGGGGCTTGGCTTCGGTATCGGAGGCTCCCGCGGTGCTTGGGCTGACGGCGGCGGCGCCATTCGACGAGGTGTCGGGACGTTGCTCGCCTGCCCCGTTTCGCTGAGGCCCAGTGGCCTCCGGCGTCACGAGGTCTGTGGTTTCTGTCACGTACAGGTCCTTCCCTGCGGTGTGTGTCTGCTGCGCGTACTGCACAACTGGTGGTGCGCCCGAGTCGTGGGGCGGCACGGAGCCGCTGGCCTGTTCCGTTGACGAGAAGTCAAAGGCTGAAGCCTGATCGGGACGATGCGAAGCTTTCGCGGCGGCGGCGAGAATGTTAACGACGCAGGCGGTGTGCTCCGCGTGAGGCACGCCCGTGGGGGCGGCGACACCGTAAGCCTAGACGGAGGGTGTCACCGTGCACAACAGGGGTCGCCCCGGCCGTATTCCCCACTGCCCGGAACCTCCCTCGCCTCGACTCCGACCGAGACGTCGAGCCGCTGTCGACTCCATCCCGGCGGCAGCGGCACCGCTTCAGGGCGCGCCGCGCCGGCGCAGGACAACGCCAACACACTTGGGCCAGCCCCCGAAACGACGGCGGCAATGCCCACGCCCCGCAGAGCCTCGAGCAGTGTCATGGTCTGGGGCATCGCGGTGGAACGGTACTTCTGGTGCAGGCGGTCCTCGGTCGCCTCGAAAAGGAGGTCCGGTGCCGACGTCAAGGCGTGAATCAGCAGGGCACTGCGTCCGGAATTGAATGCCGCGTCCACATGCGGAACGCTGGTGGGCAACAGCCCGCGTGCGGCGTCGGTGGACAGCTCGGACTCGGGTACGAACAGCACCGGTCCGACGTCAGGATGAACCGGCAAGGCAACCGCCGCCGCACCCTGAGCGCCCTGCCAGCTGATCGCGAGTCCGCCGTAGACACAGGCAGCGACGTTGTCCGGATGACCCTCGATTCCCGCGGCCACTGCCAGGATCTGAGCAAGATCCAACCGAGCGTGCCCGGGAGCGAGCATCCAGGCGGCCACCACCCCCGACGTGATCGTGGCCGCCGACGATCCGAGGCCACGCCCCTGAGGGATCGAGTTGCGTACCCGAAGCTCGACTCCCCGGACTGACACCCCGAATTCCAGCGCCGCCTTGCGCATCGAAGCCAGCAGCAGGTGCCGATCGTCGCGCGGCAAGGAGTCGGTACCGATGCCGGCGATCTCGACCACGACCTTGTCGTCGGATCGCATCGCAATCTCGATCTCGTCGTACAGGGTCAGCGCCAGGCCGAGGCAGTCGAATCCCGGTCCCAGATTCGCAGTGGTCGCTGGCACGCGTACGCGCACCGTGGCTGGAGCGGCCGGCTCGGCCTGCGCGGACACCGGAGTCAGTCCAGACCGAGTGCCGTCGCGGCGGCTGCGGCATCCACGCCGATGGTCACCGGCGCGGCGGAACCGGAAATCGCCCAGTCCGGGTCCTTGAGGCCGTTTCCGGTGAGCGTGCAGACGATCCGCTGCCCCGGTTCGATCAGCCCTGCGGCGTGCGACTTGAGCAGTCCGGCGATGCTGGCCGCGGAGGCCGGTTCCACGAAGACCGCCTCCTGCCGGGCGAGCAGGCGGTAGGCGGCGAGAATCTCGCGATCGGTCACGGCGTCGATCCGTCCGCCGCTCTCGTCCCGAGCCCGCTCGGCCTTTGTCCAGGAGGCGGGGTTTCCGATCCGGATCGCGGTGGCGATCGTCGAAGGTTGGTCCACGACGCGCCCGAGCACGATGGGCGCCGCACCCGCGGCCTGGAAACCGAACATCCGCGGACGCGACGAGGCGATCCCGTCGTCGGCGTACTCGACGTAGCCCTTCCAGTACGCGGTGATGTTCCCCGCGTTGCCGACCGGAAGGCAGTGGATGTCCGGTGCGTCGCCCAGGGCGTCGACGATCTCGAAGGCAGCGGTCTTCTGACCTTCCACGCGGTAGTCGTTGACGCTGTTCACCAGACTCACCGGGTAATCCTGGGCGAGCTTGCTGGCCAGCGCGAGGCAGTCGTCGAAGTTGCCGTCGACCTGGAGCAGTCGGGCACCGTGGACCAGCGCTTGCGCGAGCTTGCCCAAGGCGATCTTGCCCCGTGGCACGAGCACCGCGCAGAGCATGCCGGCGCGAGCAGCGTAGGCGGCTGCGCTGGCACTGGTGTTGCCGGTGGAGGCGCAGATCACGGCCTCGGCGCCTTTTTCGGCGGCATGGCTGATCGCCATCGTCATCCCACGGTCCTTGAACGACCCGGTCGGGTTGAGCCCCTCCACCTTGAGATAGACTTGGCAGCCGGTCCGATCGGAGAGCACGCGGGCCGGCAGCAGCGGCGTGCCGCCCTCGTACAAGGTGATGTTCGGAGTGGCGTCGCTGACCGGGAGGCGATCCCGGTACGCCGCGATCACCCCACGCCATGGCTCGAGCCTGCGAGTGGCTGGCATCAGAGACCTTCGACGCGCATGACGCTGGTGATGTCGCGCACCATGTCCAGAGATCTCAGACCGTCCACAGTGGCCGCCAGAGCAGAGTCTGTGGCGGTATGGGTAACGATGACCAACGTTGCCTCATCGCCTCGCCCGTCCTGGCGCACGGTCGAGATAGACACGTCGTGGAGGGCGAATTCTCTTGCCACAGCAGCCAATACGCCGGCGCGGTCGGCGACGTCCAGACTGATGTGATAGCGCGTCGGTGTGAGGGTCATCGGGCGGATGGGCAGTGCGGCGTACGCGCTTGCGCCCGGCCCAGGTGCCCCGGCCAGCCGGTTGCGGGCGACCGCGACGAGATCGCCCAGGATGGCGCTGGCTGTCGGCTCTCCACCGGCGCCACGCCCGTAGAACATGAGTTCACCGGCGGCTTGCGCTTCGACGAAGACTGCGTTGAAGGCATCGCCGACTCCGGCCAGCGGGTGGGTGCGTGGGATCATCGCGGGGTGCACCCGTACGGCGACGCTCTCGCCGTCCGGCCCGGCGACGCGCTCGCAGATGGCCAGCAGTTTGATGGTCGAGCCCATCGCCTGGGCGCTGCGGATATCGGCGGCACTCACCGCAGAGATGCCTTCGCGGTACACGTCCTGGGTGCCGACCGGACTGTGAAAGGCCAGGCCGGCCAGGATCGCCGCCTTGGCAGCGGCATCGAAGCCGTCCACGTCAGCGCTGGGATCGGCTTCGGCGTAGCCCCGTTCACTCGCCTCGTCCAACGCCTCGGCGAAGCTGGCACCGGTGGCATCCATACGGCTCAGGATGTAGTTGGTGGTGCCGTTGACGATCCCGAGCACGCGGTGGATCTGGTCTCCGGCAAGGGATTCCCGCAGCGGGCGCAGCAGGGGGATGGCACCGGCGACCGAGGCCTCGTAGTAGAGATCGACACCGGACTCGGCGGCCAGCGCGTGCAGGGCAGCGCCTTCGTCGGCCAGGAGCACCTTGTTGGCGCTGACCACTGACTTCCCAGCCTTGACTGCGGAACGGATGAGGCCGCTGGCCGGCTCGATCCCCCCGATCACCTCGATGACGATGTCCACGTCCTCGCGGGTCACCAGCGCGGCCGAGTCGGTGGTGAGTAGATCGGACGCGATCTCCGGGTGCCGGTCGAGACGGCGTACGGCAACGCCAGCCAACTCCACGGGTCGCCCGATCCGCGCGGCGAGATCCGGTCCTTGGCTGACCAGGAGCTTGGCGACGGCCCTCCCGACCACGCCGTGGCCGAGCAGGGCAACCCGGATGGCTCTCATGAACGGGATTCGGACAGCGCGGTGTCCAGTCTCCAGAGGTCTTCGGCGGTCTCCCGGCGCAGGAGCAGGCTCATCTGCCCGTCTCGAACCCCGACAACCGGAGGACGGCTGAGTTGGTTGTAGTTGCTGGCCATCGACCGGCAGTACGCGCCGGTCCCGGCGACCGCGATCAGGTCGCCAGGGACGAGGTCCTCGGGCAACCAGGCGTCGCGAACGACGATGTCTCCTGTCTCACAATGTTTTCCGACGACCCGGGCCAGCATGGGACGAGCCGCGCCGGTGCGCGAGGCAAGTGCACAGGTGTAGGTCGCGTCATAGAGGGACGACCGGATGTTGTCACTCATCCCACCGTCCACCGAGACGTAGGCCCTGGCATGCCCGCCGAGGGCCACCGGCTTGACCGTGCCGACCTCGTAGAGGGAGACGGTGCCCGGACCGGCGATGGCCCGACCGGGCTCGACTGCCAGCCGCGGCACCGGAAGCCCGCCGTTGCGGCATTCCTCGGTCACGATGGCGGCCAATGCACCAGCCAGGGCCTTCGGTTCAGCCGGGTCGTCCTCGGAGAGATAGGCGATTCCGAAGCCGCCGCCGAGGTTCAGCTCGGGCAGCTCGACGCCGTGTTCGTCCCGGATTTCCCGCATCAGGGCGACGACGCGATGGGCGGCCACCTCGAAGCCTGCGGTGTCGAAGATCTGCGAGCCGATATGGCTGTGCACCCCGACCAGGTCCAGGCCAGCCAGCCCGAGGACTCGGCGGATCGCCTCGTGTGCGGCACCGGAGGCCAAGGAGAAGCCGAACTTCTGGTCCTCGTGCGCGGTCGCGATGAACTCGTGGGTATGTGCTTCAACGCCGACCGTGGCCCGGACCAGCACGTTGACTCGTCGGTCCAGCTCGGCGGTCAGGAAGCCCAGGCGGGCGATCTCCTCGGCGGAGTCCACGACGATGCGTCCGACGCCTGTCTCCAGCGCCTGCCGCAACTCGTCGGTGGACTTGTTGTTGCCGTGCAACGAGATCCGGTCTGCCGGAAAGCCAGCCGCCAGGGCGAGTGCCAGCTCGTTCCCGGTGCAGACGTCGAGGAAGAGTCCCTCCTCGGCGACCCACCGCGCGACCCGACCGCAGAGGAATGCCTTACCGGCGTAGTGAACGTCGGCGTCTTCGAACGCGTCGGCGAAGTCCCGGCAACGCGAGCGGAAGTCCGCCTCGTCCAGCACGTAGGCCGGGGTGCCCTGATCGGCGGCCAGCTCCCGGACATCGACACCGGCCAGGTGCAGCACGCCGTCGAGTCGCTCGGCGTTTCGCGGCCAGACCGCGGGGTCCAGGTGATCGAGCGCTGCCGGGATCCGGGGGGCGCCCTCCGGTACGGCCAGACCCGCGTGCAACGGACCTGCCGGGTGTGCCCTCACATCCGCTCCGGTGCCCGGACCCCAAGCAGGGCGAGGCCGTTGGCCAGGACCATCCGGGTTGCCTCGCAAAGCCATAGCCGGGATGCCATCTCCGGGGCAGGGGCCTCATCGCCACGGGGCAGGATGCGGCAGGCGTCATAGAAGCGGTG
>JACCTM010000499.1 GCA_013812385.1 Geodermatophilaceae bacterium
AGGTGAGGTTGCGCCAACCGACATCGGTCCAGCCGGCCGCACCGATCCGGTCGGCCAACGCGCGCTGATCGGGCCAGGCTCGGATCGACTCGGCCAGGTAGCGGTAGGCATCCGGATTGCTCGAGACCCGGTCGGCGATCCAGGGCAACGGGCGCAGCAGGTACTCGCTGTAGACGCGGTCGAACCAACTCCAGACCGGCCGAGAAAATTCGCAGACCACCAGTCGCCCACCGCGCCTGGTCACCCGGGCGAATTCGGCGAGGGCTTCGTCGACGTCGGAGACGTTGCGCAGACCGAAACTGATCGTGACCGCGTCGAAGCTTTCGTCGGCGAAGGGCAGGGCCAGGGCGTCGGCGGCCACCTTCGGTACGTCCCGGCTCGCGCCGGCGATCAGCATGCCCACCGAGAAGTCGCTGGCCACGGCATAAGCGCCGTGCGCGGTCAGCGGCACCGTCGATACGGCCGTACCGGCGGCGACGTCGAGGACCTTGTCCCCCGTACCGGCTCCGAGCGCGGCCGTCGTGGCCCTTCGCCAGCGGCGGTCCTGACCAAGAGACATCAGGGTGTTGGTGAGGTCGTACCGACTGGCGACCGCATCGAACATGGCGGCGACTTCATCGGGCCGCTTGTCCAGGTTCGCCCGCGAGCCCCGGTCACCAACTCGGGCCATCACGGTCGCGACGCTACAACGACGGCCACGCGGGTATTCCGTGGGCGCGGCGGGCCGCGCAATGCGCCGGGGCGGGCAACCTACGCTGTTGTGATGAGCGTGGCCGGGCAACTGGACAGCCGCACCGCCGATCCGCGCCCGGCCGGCGCCGCACACCTGCGCACCCGCGGCATCGACGATCCGGGGCGGTTGATCGACCTGCTGCCCCGCGAACAGGCGGTCGCGTGGGTCAAGAACGACGAGGGGCTGATCGGCTGGGGCGAGTTAGGCCGGCTCGAAGTCAAGGGCCCGGACACCCTCGCGCAGGCCTCGCGCTGGTGGCGCGAGCAACTGACCGAGATCGCGGTGTCCGACGACGTCGGCCTGCCTGGAACCGGGGCGGTTCTCTTCGCGAGCGCGGCCTTCGACATCCGCACCGGTGCATCGGTCTTCGTCATTCCCCGCGTCGTTCTGGGTCGCTCGGGGGCGCACACATGGTTGACCGCGCCCAACGTTGAGCGGCCAGAGCTGAACATCGACGAGATCGCCGGGCCTGGCGCTGTCCGGTACTCCGACGGCGCCCAGAGTGCAGCGGCCTGGGTTTCTTCGGTCGCCGAAGCGGTGGATCGGCTTCGCGCCGGCGATCTGGGCAAGGTGGTTCTGGCCCGGGACCTGATGGCGAGCACCGCACAACGGGTGGATGCGCGATACCTCTTGCGGCACTTGGCCGACCGTTGGACCGAGTGCTGGACCTATCAGCTGGATGGACTCGTGGGAGCGACACCTGAACTGCTGCTGCGTCGTACCGGATCGCGGGTCACCTCACGCGTACTGGCCGGCACCGCGGCCCGTGCCGGCCAAGGACAGGACGAGGCCGTTGGCCGAGAACTGCTCGCGTCTGCCAAGAACCAGAACGAGCACCGGTACGCCATCGCGTCGCTGGCTGAGACGCTGGCTCCGTTCTGCACCTCCCTCGAGGTACCCGACGCCCCGCACCTGCACACCCTGCCGACGTTGATGCATCTGGCCACCGACGTACAGGGCGAGCTGGTCGGCGACCCGGACCTGCTCAGCATCATCGACGCCATCCACCCGACGGCCGCCGTCTGCGGCACACCGCGGGACATCGCGATCGATCTGATCACCGAGTTGGAAGGCATGGACCGAGGGCGCTACGCCGGCCCGGTCGGTTGGCTGGACGCCGCGGGGAACGGCGAATTCGGGGTGGCACTGCGCTGCGCCCAGATCGAGGACCGAGCCCTGCGATTGTTCGCCGGCTGCGGGATCATGGCCGATTCGGTGCCGGAGGCAGAGCTCGCCGAGGCACAAGTCAAACTGCTGGCCATCCGCGACGCCCTGGAGAGCTGACCCATCGGCGCAACGTCCGCGCCACTAACATCCGGGCGCGTGTCTGGTCGAGGCAAGCACGGCACACATCGCCGTACGCGGCCGGGACCGCGCGTGCTGGCTGCTAGCACGTCCGGCATCTTCGTCGAGTCCTTTGACTGGTCGCTGTATGCGCTGATGGCACCCTTCCTGGCCGATCAGATGTTCCCGGGCTCGAGTCCGGTGGCCAGACTGCTCGGCGCGTACGTCGTCTTCGCCGCCGGCTTTGTGGCGCGCCCGTTCGGCAGCTTTCTCATGGGCCGGGTAACCGATGTCCGGGGCCGCCGCGCCGGACTGACCTATTCGGTGTCGTTGATGGCGCTCGGGGCGCTGCTCATCGCTGTAGCACCGAGTTCAGCCGTGATCGGTGGGGGCGCAGCGGTCCTGATTGTCATCGCTCGGCTCGTACAAGGCATTGCCATGGGTGGTGAGGTCGCCACTGCTGCGACGTACGTGGTGGAGTCGGCGCCCGAGGACAAGCGCTATCGCTACGGAGCCTTCACCTACGCCGGGGATGCCCTCGGGGCGCTCGGGGCGACGATCGTGCTGGCACTCCTGCTGACAACGATGGGCGCTGATGCGGTCAGGGACGGTGGCTGGCGGATCGCCTTCTTCGTTGCAGCCGCTCTGGGCCTGATCGCCTTGTGGATCCGGCGCGCAGCCCCGGAGTCCACTGTGTTCGTGGCCTCTCGGGCGGTCGAGGTCCAGACGCCGGTCGGGCCGATGATTCGCGACCACCTCCCGCGGATGGTGCTGGTTTTCACCCTGACGATCGGCTCGACGATGGGAGTGTACTTCGGCAGCATCTATCTGCCGCAGTTCGCCGCGAACACCGGCCAGATCTCCGAGGAAGCCGCGGCTGCGCAACACACGGTGGCCCTTGGGGTGCTTCTGTTAGCGATGATTGCGTCCGGATTTCTTGCCGATCGGTACGGGCCGCTGGCGCTGATCCGGCTCGGATTCACCGCCGCCGCGACGCTGACCGTGCCATTGATGTTGGCTCTTGCGACCGGACTGCTGCCGTACTTCGTGGCCGCGCCGCTGTTCACCCTCTGCATCGGCTTACAGCTCGGCGTCACACCGGTGACCGGCGCGCGGCTGTTTCCGGTGCCGATTCGCGCGGTGGCGTTGGGCATTCCAGCGGCTTTGGCGATCGCGCTGTTCGGTGGCACGTTCCCGTTCCTCGCCGAATGGTTCATCGATCTCGGTCATCTGCAGTGGGTGCCCGCCTATGCCGGTATCGGGCTGGCGATTTCGGCGCTCGGCTCGTGGCTGGTGACCGACAAGCTGCTGTACTCCGTCGACCACATGGGAGGTCATGACCAGACCGACTCGTCAGTCATCGGCTCGACTGCCTAGGTGGGACCGTTCAGTACGGCAGCAACGATCGTGGGTGGCCGGCTCCACCCACCGGCTGCCGGTTTTCCGGGCTGAGATTCTTGATCAAATGCCGCGAAATGTCTTGCCTTGCAACCAGTCTGAGAGTAGAGTCGAACGCATGTTCGAAGGCGAGTTCACCGGGGACTGGGTGTTCGCCGCCGGGGAGTGGCACCCCGAGATCTACGACCCGATCGACCTCGACCCGGCCCAGATCAGCCACGGCGTGGACGTGTCGCTGCCCAATTGCCCGACCGGGGCCGGTCTGGCGATCCTGCTCGCCGGCCACGCCGACACCGCGGTTCCCGAAGCCGGGGTGCTG
>JACCTM010000023.1 GCA_013812385.1 Geodermatophilaceae bacterium
TGAACGCGGCCCGATCGCCCACGTTCTACGAATTCGAGTCAGGTGATCTGCTCGAGCTCTATCGGGAGCTGGACGACCTTGACGAGCAGGTGATCGTCAACTACCACTCGCACACTGCCACCGAGCCCTACCCGTCCCGCACCGACATCAGCTACGCCAGCGGTCCGCTGGCCGATCCGGCCACCCACTACGTCCTGGTGTCGACCCGAGAGCACGGCAACGACGAGGGACCGGTGGAGTTTCGCTCGTACCGGATTCTCGACGGCGAGGTCACCGAGGAGCCGGTCGAGATCATAGCGGACTGATCACCGCGGCCCACCGTGGAATCGAACGGGCAGGTCCTGTCGTTACCCAACAAAGGTGCCAATCCACCCACCGCCGTACCGAGGAGAAACCACCGCATGGCTATCGACGTCCGTATCCCCACGATCCTCCGCACACACACTGGCGGCGAGAAGACCGTGCAGGGCTCGGGAGACAGTCTCAGTGCGCTCATCGACGATCTGGACTCCCGGCACGCAGGGATCAGGGGCCGGCTGATCGCCGATGACGGCGCATTGCACCGGTTCGTGAACGTCTACGTCAACGACGAGGACGTACGTTTCACCGGAGCTCTCGAGACGCCGCTCAAGGACGGCGACTCGGTAACCGTGCTGCCGGCAGTCGCCGGGGGCTCCGCGGTGGGGAAGCGATAGTTCAGCCATGGCCCGTTTCGCTTCGCTGATCGACTCGCTCGGCAACACTCCGCTGGTGGGGCTTCCGGCACTCTCGCCCAGTGCTGAGGTCCGCCTCTGGGCCAAACTGGACGATCACAACCCGACCGGTTCGGTCAAGGACCGGGCGGCCTTCTTCATGATCCAGGCGGCTGAGGCAGAGGGCCGGCTCCAGCGTGGCGACACGATCATGGAGCCGACCAGCGGCAACACCGGGATCTCGTTGGCCATGATCGCCCGCCAGCGCGGCTACCAGATGATCTGCGTGATGCCGGAGAACACCTCGATCGAACGCCGCCAACTGCTGGAGTTGTACGGTGCGCGGATCATCTCCTCGCCGGCCGAGGGCGGGTCGAACGAGGCGGTCGCGGTCGCCAAAAGGCTGGCCGCCGAGAACCCTGACTGGGTGATGCTCTACCAGTACGGCAACCCCGCCAATGCCCGCGCGCACTACGAGACGACCGGCCCCGAGATCCTCGCCGACCTGCCCTCGATCACGCATTTCGTCGGCGGCTTGGGCACCGCCGGAACGCTGATGGGCGTCGGTCGGTTCCTGCGCGAAAAGGTCCCGGGCATCGCGATCGTGGCCGCCGAGCCCCGGTACGGGGAACTCGTGTACGGGCTGCGCAACATCGACGAAGGCTTCATTCCCGAGCTGTACGACCCGTCGGTGTTGACCACCCGCTTCTCCGTGGGACCCGGCGACGCGATCCGGCGGACCCGTGAGCTGATGGCCCGCGAGGGCATCTTCGCCGGCATCTCGACCGGCGCCATCTTGCACGCCGCTCTGGGAGTTGCCGAGCGGGAGGCCGCCGCCGGTCGCCGGGCAGACATCGCGTTGATCGTCTGCGACGGGGGATGGAAATACCTCTCGACCGGTGCCTACGACGGCACCGTCACCGAGGCCGCCCAGGCGCTGGACGGTCAGCTCTGGGCTTGAAGCTGGTGTCGCGCACCAGCCGGTTGGCACGTGCTCATTACGCTGCGGGACGTGACAGGGGCAGCGGCACCGATCGGAGTCTTCGATTCCGGGGTGGGTGGCCTGA
The DNA here is from genome assembly GCA_013812385.1 of Geodermatophilaceae bacterium. GTDB lineage: Bacteria > Actinomycetota > Actinomycetes > Mycobacteriales > Geodermatophilaceae > JACCQS01. The sequence continues at coordinate 1,760 of JACCTM010000023.1, forward strand.
CCGTCGCGCGAGCGATCATGGATCAGCTGCCGGCTGAATCCATCCGCTACCTGGGTGACACCGCACACAGCCCGTACGGCCCGCAGCCGATCGCGGACGTACGCGCACACGCGCTGGCCGCTATGGACCAGTTGGTGGAGTCCGGCGTCAAGATGCTCGTGGTTGCCTGCAATTCCGCCAGTGCCGCATGCTTGCGCGATGCCAGGGAGCGCTACGACGTGCCTGTCGTCGAGGTGATCCTGCCCGCCGTACGCCGGGCGATCGCGGCGACCCGGACTGGCAACGTCGGCGTCATCGGGACCCAGACAACCGTGCGCAGCCGCGCCTACGACGACGCCTTCGCCGCCGCCCCGCAGGTGAGGATCACCAGCGCTGCCTGTCCGAGCTTCGTCGACTTCGTCGAGCGCGGGATCACCAGCGGCCGCCAGATCCTGGGTCTGGCGCAGTCCTACCTGGAGCCGCTGCAGCGCGCCGAGGTGGACACCCTGGTACTCGGCTGTACGCACTACCCGATGCTGACCGGCGCGATCAGCCATGTCATGGGCGACGGCGTCACCCTGGTCTCCAGCGCGGAGGAGACCGCCAAGGACGTCTTCCGCGTACTGACCGACGAGGGTCTGCTCCGCGACGGTGCGGACCCGTCGGGTGAACGCGAGGATCGGGACCCGTCGGCTGACGCGGTGTCGCTCGGCGAGCACCGGTTCTTCTCCACCGGTGATGCCGACACTTTTCACCGGCTGGCCGAGCGCTTCCTCGGGCCGGCGGTCGGGCCGATCGCGACATTGCCCGTCGGGCAGAGCTCCGCCAAGGCGGCCGAGGACACCGAGACGCGGCTTGGTTCCGATGCCGCCACGTCGCCCGATACGACCCCGGATGGTAGAGCGGTCACCGTACCCGGGCAGTACTCGGCGGACCGCATTCCGGTGCCGAATGCCGGTGCCACGCAGTGAGGTTGACCGTTGTCGGGTGCTCGGGCTCGATGCCTGGTCCCAACTCAGCGGCATCCTGTTACCTCATCGAGCATGACGGGGTGCGGATCGTCCTGGATCTCGGACCCGGGGCGGCGGGAGCGTTGCTGCGGTATGCGACGTTGGAGACGATCGACGCGATCCTGCTCTCGCATCTGCACGCCGATCACTGCTTGGACGCCTGCTCGGTCGTGGTCTGGCACCGTTACGCCGCGCGGTCTCACGGGCCGGTGGCGCTCTACGGTCCGGTCGGCACCATGCAGCGGCTGGGTGCTGCTTATGAGCAACCCGCGGCTGACCTCGGTGATGTCTTCGACTTCCATCCGATGTCGTCGATCACGAGCACAGGGGTCGAGATCGGCGGATTGCGGATTTCCTTTGCCAGGATGAATCACCCGGTGGAGACGTACGCGATCCGGGTAGAGGCCGGGACAACCTCACTGACCTACTCCGCAGACACCGGGATCTGCCCCGAGTTGATCCGACTAGCCAAAGGCACCGACGTACTGCTGTGCGAGGCGGCGCAGCCGGATGACGAGCCCGGGTACCCCCCTGATCTGCATCTGACCGGGGGCCAGGCCGGGGCACACGCGGCCGCGGCCGGCGTCGGCCGGCTACTGCTGACCCACATCCCGCCGTGGGTGAACGCCGACGCCCAACTCGCAGCCGCCCGTACGGCCTTCGCCGCCGCCGAACTGGCGACCGCCGGCATGACCTACACCCTCTGAGCACGCCTCGAAACTCTCAGCCGGGAAAAAAGGACAGCCGGACCTGGCGATCGGGATTGTCCCCGTTGGGATCCACCAGGCAGATCGACTGCCACGTGCCCAGCGCCGGTCGACCGTCCAGAACGGGGATCGACGCGTAGGGCGCCACGATCGCCGGCAGTACGTGATCCCGGCCATGGCCCGGTGAGCCGTGCCGGTGCCGCCACCGATCATCAGTGGGAAGCAGCGAGTCCAACGCGCTGAGCAGGTCGTCGTCACTGCCTGCCCCGGTCTCCAGAATCGCCACGCCGGCGGTGGCATGCGGAACGAAGACGTGCAACAAACCTTGCTCAGCGTCACAGTCGCGCAGGAAGTCCGTGCACCGATCGGTCAGGTCGACGACGGCCGGAGAACCGCCGCTACTGACGCGGATCAATTCGGAACGCATGCCGCCATCCTCTCCCGGGCAGGGCGGCGGAGCTCGACAGGGGGAAGCTGCTAACTACCTATGATTGCAGGGGTCCCCTGAGTCGCAGACGGCTCGACTAGTGTCGCTGGCCGTGACCCGACCCGAAAACCGTGCCCTGGACCAGCTTCGCCCCGTGGCCATCACCCGCAATTGGCTTGATCACGCCGAGGGCTCGGTCCTCGTCGAGTTCGGGCGTACTCGCGTGCTGTGCGCGGCCAGCGTGACCGTTGGCGTACCCCGCTGGCGAAGAGGCTCCGGCCTGGGTTGGGTCACCGCGGAGTACGCGATGCTGCCTCGCTCGACCCATACCCGCAGTGATCGGGAGTCGGTGCGGGGCAAGATCGGTGGGCGTACGCACGAGATCAGCCGACTGATCGGCCGGGCCTTGCGGGCCAGCATCGATCTGTCCGCGCTCGGTGAGAACAGCATCGCTATGGACTGCGACGTCCTGCAGGCTGACGGCGGAACTCGTACGGCGGCAATCACCGGTGCATACGTCGCGCTGGCCGATGCCGTGGGCTGGCTACGGGACAACGGCAAGCTGGCCAAGCCAGATCCCCTGCACACGTCGGTTGCGGCGGTCAGCGTTGGCATCGTCGACGGCGAACCGCGGCTGGACCTCGAGTACGTCGAGGACGTCGCCGCCGACACCGATATGAACATCGTCTGTACCGGAACCGGGGACTTCATCGAGGTCCAAGGGACAGCAGAAGGTGTCGTCTTCGATCGCGCCACGCTCGATGTCCTGCTCGACCTCGCGGTGGGGGGCTGCGCGACGCTGACCAAGGCGCAGCAGGCAGCCCTTTCATCGTGAGTCCGGTCCGATGAGTCTGGTCGTCGTGAGTCTGGTCCGGTGACCGGCCACCAGCTGGTCCTGGCCACCCGCAATCGGAAGAAGCTGGCCGAACTCCGCCGGATCCTCGAACCGGTCGTCGGCCTCGACGTGCTCGGGCTCGATGACCTTCCGCCGTTCGATGAGGCGCCCGAGTCCGGCGCCACGTTCGCGGAGAACGCGCTGGCCAAGGCCCGGGACGCCGCTGAGGCCACCGGGCTTGCCGCCGTCGCCGACGACTCTGGCCTCACGGTGGATGCACTCAACGGAATGCCAGGAGTGTTGTCGGCACGCTGGGCGGGGCGGCACGGTAATGACCTCGCGAACCTGGAGTTACTGCTCGCCCAGATCGTGGACGTGCCCGACGAGCGGCGCGGTGCGGCTTTCGTCTGCACGGCAGGGCTTGTCCTGCCCGGCGGCGCGGAACATGTCCTCGAGGCCGAGATGCGCGGCAGGATCATCCGCCGGCCCCGTGGCAGCGGCGGGTTCGGTTACGACCCGATCTTCATCGCCGACGGACACGCCATGACCACGGCAGAGATGACGCCCGAGGACAAGGACGCGATCAGCCACCGCGGCAAGGCTTTTCGCGCTTTGCTCCCGCTGCTCGACGCGGACCTGGGCTGAGCTCCGCTCTCTTGGCACTTTCTTGGCGCCTGGCGAGATTAGGACAGACAACCTGCGGGTAGGGAGAAGGAACATTTCGATCACTTGGGAGTATGAATGGCGCGCAACACGGTGCTTCGCACCATGCACGACGTCGGCCTGGCCGCGTGGTTTGGTGGATCTCTGATGGGAGCCATCGGGCTCAACGCCGCGGCAGGAGCCGTCGACGAACCGGCGCAGCGCGGTCGGGTGGCCAATGCGGGGTGGGACCGCTGGACACCCGTGAACGCCGCCGCTATCGGGGCGCACCTGATTGGCGCTGCCGGCCTGTTGGCCGCTAACCGGGACCGAGTCGCCAATCAAGAAGGAGTGGGAGCCAGCAGCGTCGTGAAGACCGCGCTCACCGGGCTCGCTCTCGGTGTCACCGCCTACAGCCGTGTCGTTGGTGCGAAGGTGTCACAGGCCGGAGACGTTGAAGTCGCCTCAGGCGCTGAGCCGCAGTCAGACACGCCAGAGGACGTGGCCGGCGCACAACGGCAGCTGTCGGTTCTGCAGTGGGCAATCCCGGCAGTCACCGGTCTCTTGATCGGGGTGACCGCACTTCAGGGTGAGCAGCAGCGAGCTGATGAGCAGGCGCAGGGGACGTTGCGTAAGGCAGCCAAGCGCCTGACCGGCGCGGCCTGAGCGTCGCACGCCCGCACAAGGCGGCGGTGGCGACCTGCCGCTGCCTCCGCCGCCTTGTGCACCCGCGCACTCGCCTCGGTACGCCGGGAGACGACGG
>JACCTM010000025.1 GCA_013812385.1 Geodermatophilaceae bacterium
ACTCGGCAAAGTCCCCGTGCATCTGCATGGCGGCCGCGAAGTCCGCCTCGTCCGCGGTCACGTAGGCCTCTTGGTTCTCGACGATCGTGATCATGTACTTCGCCAAGTTCCAGCCCCACAATCAGCTGAGCCGATCTGTGCCCGGCGCAGCTGGGCAACCCCCAAACGGCGAGGCCTTGGACCGCATGTAATTGCAGGGCTTCGCCCCGAGGCAGACTGACCCTGTGCCGGCCGATTCCGAGGTATTCGACAGTCACCTCGAGGCGTGGGACGAGTACCTCACCACACCTTGGGCGCGGATCCGATATGACGTCGTGGCTCATGTTCTCGACGAGACGATCGCGGGACTCTGCCCGGGTCCTCTGCGAGTGCTTGATCTCGGCGGCGGCGATGGTGTCGACTCGATCCGGCTCGCAGCGGCAGGTCACGAAGTGACGATCGTCGACCAGGCGCCAGGCATGCTGGAGCGGGCACGCGCCAACTCGGCGCGTCGAGGCTGCACCGACCGCGTACGAACCATTGAGTCCGACATCCTCGGCTGGCGACCCGACAGGACATATGACCTGGTCCTGTGCCACTTCGTACTGCCGTACCTAGACAAAGGCGAGGGACAGCGGCGGATGTGGCGGCTGTTGCACCAGGCCGTGGAGCCCGATGGAGCGGCGTCGGTGACCTCCACCAACCCCGTCTCAGAGGTTCTGAGCGCGGTGCACCGTGACGGTGACGCCGAGTTGGCGCTGCGCCGGTTCGACGGTCAGGCGGCCTATGCGGGAATGTTCCATCACGAAATCCACTCACCGCGGCGCGAGGACGTCGAACAGACAGCGGTTGCAGCCGGCTTTGAAGTCACCCGTCGGATCGGCCTGCGGGTAGCGGTGGACCTGCTGCCGGACGGTCCGGCCAAACATGACCCTGGCGCTTATCCAGCCATCCTCCGACTCGAGTTCGCGTTGGCCGAGGAAAAGCCCTATCTCGACATCGCCCGCGCCTGGCAGCTCCTCCTCCACCGGCTGCCCGCACAGACGCGGAGTGGCTAACCGAGAACGAAGTTGACGAGCTTCCCCGGCACTGCAATGACTCGACGTATCTGCGCTCCGTCGAGATGCGCGATGACGTTGGGCTCTCGACGAGCCGCTGCCTCCATGGCCGCAGCGTCCGCATCTGCCGGCACGGCGACACTGCCACGCAGCCTGCCGTTGACCTGAACAGCGATCTGCACCGTGTCGTCCACCAGGAAACGTGAGTCGGCGACTGGAAAGTTCGTGCGCGCCAAGGACTCCGGATGTCCCAGCTTCGACCACAGTTCCTCGGCGATGTGCGGCGCCAATGGTGCGATCATCAGGACCAGCGGCTCGGCCAGCTCGCGCGGCGTCGGCCGGTCGGCGTAGGACTGGGTCACATGGTTGACCAGCTCGGTGATCCGAGCGATGGCGATGTTGAACCGCAAGGAGTCCATGCCCTCGCGCACCCCTTCGATCACCCGATTCAGCACCGGCAGGCTGCCCGCATCGACCGGAGCGTTACCCACTCGGACCGAGCCGGTCTGCTCGTCGATCACCAGACGCCACAGCCGCTGCAGCAGCCGCAACATCCCGATCACCGCCTTGGGATCCCACGGCCGGGACTGGTCCAGCGGGCCGGTGAACATCTCATAGAGCCGGAATGTGTCGGCGCCGTAGTCGGCGAACATGTCGTCCGGCGTGATCATGTTCTTGAGGCTCTTGCCGATCTTGCCGAACTCCTGCCGTACGGCTGCGTCGTCGTAGTAGAAGCCGTCCTGACGCGACTCGACCCGGGACGCATCGACGTACATGCCGCGAGCATCGGTGTAGGCCGGCGCCTGCAGCATTCCCTGGTTCACCAGACGGCGGAACGGTTCACTACTCGAGACGTGTCCCAGGTCGAAGAGCACCTTGTGCCAGAACCGGGCGTAGAGCAGGTGCAGCACAGCGTGTTCGGCGCCCCCGACATACAGGTCCACACCACCTGGATCGCCGTCCTCTCGCGGTCCCATCCAGTACTTCTCGATGACCGGATCGCAGAAGACGTCGTCGTTGTGCGGATCCAGGTAGCGCAGTTCGTACCAGCACGACCCTGCCCAGTTGGGCATCGTGTTGGTCTCCCGCCGGTAGGTCTTGACCCCGTCCCCCAGGTCCAACTCGACCGTCAACCACTCGGTGGCCCGCGCAAGCGGGGCCTCCGGCTCGCTGGTGACATCGTCGTCGGCAAAGGTCCGCGGCGAGTAGTCCTCCACATCGGGCAACAGCACCGGCAGCGCCTCGTCCGGCACCACGATCGGCCGGTCGATGTCCACGCCGTCGACCGGATAGACGATCGGGAACGGTTCACCCCAGTACCGCTGCCGGGAGAACAACCAGTCCCTCAGCCGGTAGGTCGTACGCGCCTGGCCATGACCTGCATCGACCAGCCAGGTGATCATCGCCGCCTTGGAGTCGGCAACGCCCAACCCGTTCAGGTCCAGTGAGTCGTTGGCCGAGTTGATCGCCGGGCCCTCGCCGGTGAACGCCTTGCCCTCGAATCCGGACGGCGGCGCGACCGTACGCACGATCGGTAAGTCGTAGGCCCCGGCGAACTCCCAGTCCCGTTCGTCCTGACCGGGGACCGCCATGATCGCGCCAGTGCCGTACCCGGTCAGCACGTAATCAGCAATGAAGACCGGGATCCGCTGCCCCGTCGCCATGTTTGTGGCAAAGCTCCCCAGGAACACCCCACTCTTGACCCGCTGGTCGGTCTGGCGCTCCAGCTCTGAGCGGCGGCTGGCCAACTGCTGGTACGCCGCAACGGCTTCGGGCGGACGACCGCCGACGCCGCGCCAAGACTCGGCGGTCGCTTCGGGCCAGTCGGCAGTCGTCAGACCCTTCACCAGTGGATGCTCCGGAGCCAACACGACGTAGGTGGCGCCGAAAAGCGTGTCCGGCCGGGTGGTGAAGACCTCTATCGATAGACCGCGGTCGGTGGGAAAGGCGATGGTCGCCCCGATCGATCGCCCGATCCAATTGCGCTGCATCAGTTTGATCGACTCCGGCCACTCCAACGCGTCCAGGTCGGACAGCAACCGCTCGGCGTACGCGGTGATTCGCAACTTCCACTGCTTCAGGGGCCGCCGGAACACCGGGAAGTTCCCGCGCTCACTGCGTCCATCAGCCGTGACCTCTTCGTTGGACAGGACCGTGCCCAACCCAGGGCACCAGTTGACCGGTGCCTCGTTCAGGTAGGCCAGTCGATGCGCGTCCACGACCGAGTTGCGCTGTTGGGCATCCAGTTCCGGCCATCGCAAACCGTACGGATTATTGCCCGCTGCGGGTTCGCGAGTGCCGGCATCGAATTCGGCGACCAGGTCGTCGATCGGGCGGGCGCGATCGGCAGCTTCGTCGTAGTAGGAGGAGAAGATCTGCTTGAAGATCCACTGGGTCCACTTGTAGTACTGGGGATCCATCGTGGCCACCGAGCGGCGGGTGTCATGGTCCAGGCCCAGCCGGCGGAGCTGTCGGCGGATCGCGACGATGTTCTGTTCGGTGGTCGCCCGTGGGTGCTGCCCGGTCTGTACGGCGAACTGTTCCGCGGGGAGACCGAACGCGTCGAAGCCCATGGTGTGCAGGACGTTGTGGCCGCGCATCCGCATGTAGCGCGAGTAGACATCCGTGCCGATGTAACCCAGCGGATGGCCGACGTGCAGACCCTCTCCGGAGGGGTAGGGAAACATGTCGTTGACGAACAACTTCGGCCGCTCCGCAGCCCGCTCGGCGAATCCCTCGGCCAGTTCCCCGACCGGGTTCGGCGCGGCGAAGGTTCCCTCTTCGGCCCAGCGGTCTTGCCAGCTCCGCTCGATCCGGCCAGCGCGTGCCGCGGTATACCGATGCGGCGGGATGTCGGAGTCGGTCGGCGTCTTCACGACCTGTTCCTGGCTCATCGTGCAGGGCTCCTCGCAGGCTGGTCCGGGCAACAAAAAGCCCCTCGCAGGGAGGGGCTGCCGTACTGAGCTGGTCACGGGGACCGCTGGCTCAGTACGGCCTCGGAAGGAGCGAGAACCGTCGCACGAGCAGAACTATACCCAGTCCTGCGCCTCGCCAACGGGAGACCGTGAACCGCGCGGCATAGGTGCTGTCGTGCTGAACAGGCAGACAGGGCAGGATGGTCAACCAGGACGTAGCAAGAAGCTGTCTTACCTGGAGGTAGAAACGTGTTCGGAAGAAAGAGCCGGGGACAAGTCATCGGTGAAGAACTGTCCGAGGGGTTCAGCCACGTACGCGTCGCGGCGAGTGAGGCCACCAAGGCCGCCGCCGAGGCGCTCGCCCCCAGGGTGGAAGCGGCCCGCGGCGCCGTGACGCCCCGGGTCGAGGCCGCACGCGACGCGCTCGTCCCACGGGTCGATGCCACTCGTGGGGCGATCGCAAAGGGCTTCGACACGGCGAAGGAGACGGCCGAGGATCGGCTGACCGCCGCGCGTGAGCAGGCCACGGCAGCACGTACCCAGGCCGAGAACCGGCTCTCAGCCGCGCGCGAGCAGGCCGACGCCAAGCGTGCCGACAAGGCAGAGGCGAACCGTCGGAGTGCGAAGAAGAGCGCGAAGCGAGCCAACAAGAACGCCAAGCAAGCCAAGAAGTCGGCGGTCGGAGCGCGCAAGGACGCCAAGGCCGCAATCGCTGATGCCAAAGCGCAGGCCAAGGCAGCGGCCACGGCGTCCCGGTCCAGCGGCGAAACGAAGAGTCGCCGCTGGCCGTTCCTACTGGTCATCGTCGGTGTCATCGGGGCCGTCGTGGCAAAGAAGCGCGCCAAGACCGACGACGACCTCTGGGGAGCACCCTCGGACTCGCCCGTCCGTGGCTACACCGAGGACCCGCAGCCCAGTAGTGTCGCCACGATGGGAGACGACGAAACCCCATCTGCAACACCGGCCACGCAGGACCCGTACCCCGGTACGACGGCCGACAGCGACGGCACCATCGCCGAGAAGACCGACGACTACAAAGCCGTCGCGCCGGACAGCGACGGGCCGTTGCACGGCAAGCTCGCCGATTCCGCGCACGAAACCGGTACGGCGGTCGGCGAATCGCCAGCGGCGCAGGAGGAGACCTGGTCGGAGATGATCGACGCGACCAAGGACAACGACGACGCCGGCAATGCTCGAGAGGCAGCAAAGCACGCCGCCTCGGAGGACCCGCCGCCCCCCGCATCCCAGGGCTCCTAGGCCCGTTGGCAGGACCCCCATCGGCAAGACCCATGGATCATCGGACCGTCGGGTTTCAGGCGTAGGCTGGCACGAGTGACTGCCTCGCCGAGCGTGGAACCCGACGGTCGCCGGATGTTGCGCCTGGAAGTGCGTAACTCCGAGACTCCGATCGAACGCAAGCCATCTTGGATCAAGACCCGGCTGCGTACCGGACCGGAGTTCCGGCAGCTGAAATCGCTGGTCAAGAGCGAGGGGCTGCACACGGTCTGTGAAGAAGCGGGTTGCCCCAACATCTATGAGTGCTGGGAAGATCGTGAGGCGACCTTTCTCATCGGGGGTGACCAGTGCACCCGTCGCTGCGACTTCTGCCAGATCGATACCGGCAAGCCCGCAGACTTAGACGCCGATGAGCCCCGTCGGGTCGGTGAGAGCGTCGCGAAGATGGCGTTGCGGTACGCCACAGTCACCGGCGTAGCCCGCGACGACCTGCCCGACGGCGGCGCCTGGCTCTACGCCGAGACCGTCCGCCAGATCCATGCCGCCGTACCCGGGTGCGGGGTGGAGTTGTTGATTCCGGACTTCGATGCCAAACCCGACCAGCTGGCCGAGGTCTTCGCGTCCCAGCCCCAGGTCCTCGCGCACAACGTCGAGACCGTTCCGCGGATCTTCCGCCGGATCCGGCCAGGTTTTCGGTTCGACCGTTCGCTGTCGGTCATCAGCGCGGCCCGCGAGGCAGGACTGGTGACCAAGTCCAATCTGATCCTCGGCATGGGTGAGGAGATCGACGAAGTCATCGAGACCATGCAGCGACTGCACGAGGCCGGATGCGATCTGTTGACGATCACCCAGTACCTGAGACCATCGGTTCGTCACCATCCGGTCGAGCGTTGGGTGCATCCGGACGAGTTCGTGAACCTGCAGACCGAAGCCGAGCGGATCGGCTTCGTCGGGGTACTGGCCGGTCCGCTGGTCCGCTCCTCCTACCGCGCCGGACGGCTGTACGAGCAGGCGCTCGCACGCCGGATGTCGCACGCCGGCGACGACATCACCGCTGATGTCGTCGCCGTATCCTGACCGTCATGGCCAAGGCTACCCCGACTGAAGCAAGCACCCACCGCAAGGCCGCGCCACTGACCGGGCGGGCGGCCAAGCGGGCGGCGAGGGCGGCCAAGAAGGCGGCCCGCGGCCAGGGAAAGATCAAGACGATCATCCAGGGCTACAAGATGACCAGGGAGCGCGACCCCAAGCTCCCCTGGGTCATGATCCTGGCTTTTGTCCTGACCGTGACAGTCGTGATCGTCCCGTCGATCCTGTTTCTGAACGTCTGGGTGATGCTGCCCTTCGCCATCATGCTCGGCGTTCTCGTCGCCTTGATCTTGTTCGGCCGTCGGGCGCAGAAGGCAGCCTTCGGTCAGGTCGAGGGCCAACCCGGTGCCGCCGCCTGGGTGCTCGAGGGCATGCGCGGTCAGTGGGAGGTCGAGGCCGGCGTCGCCGGTACGACGTCGATGGACGCCGTACACCGGGTGCTCGGACGCCCCGGATTCCTGCTGGTCGGGGAAGGCGTTCCACACCGGGTCAAGAACCTGCTCGCGCAGGAGAAGAAGAAGCTTGCCCGGATCGCCGGCGACGTACCGATCTACGACATCGTGATCGGTGACTCCGAGGGGCAGGTCCCGCTCAACAAGCTGTCCACGCATGTGATGAAACTCCCGCGCAACATCAGCGC
>JACCTM010000055.1 GCA_013812385.1 Geodermatophilaceae bacterium
GAGCACGTACGGGTTGTTCGTCTGCCCACCGACAGCACTCCAGCCGCTGGTCGAGTTGAAGTCCCGGAAGTTCGCCCATTCGGACAGGTTCGCCTTGCCGATGATCACCGCGCCGGCGGCACGCAGCCGCTGGACGAGTTCGGCATCGTCGGGTCGGGCTAGCAGCAACGCCTCGGAACCGGCCGTGGCACCTTGATCGGCGGTGTCGATGTTGTCCTTCAGCAGCACCGGGATGCCTTCGAGCAGGCTGCGCGGCCCCGAGGACCGTCGTACCCGGTCGCTGTCAGCGGCCTGGCTGCCAGCGTTGCCGTTCACCGCGAGGACGGCGTTGACCAGCGGGTCGATGCGGTTGATCCGGTCGAGATAGAAGTTGGTCAGCATGGCCGAACTCAGCCGTCCGCTGTTCATCGCCGCCTGTAGCTGCGGGATCGTCACTCGCTCCATGACCAACCCGGCGAGCCTGCCGGCTCCCTCGCTTGGCGCCGGTGCGGCGGCGGTCGTGCCGGTGCCTGCCACGAGGAACCCGGCCACCAGAGCGAGTGCAACGAGTCCGCGGCGAACGGTGGACAACATGGCGACCTCCACATTCGGGCGACGTTGCGATCGAACCGCATCGACTGGCGCCGCGCAACCCGAGGCGTCGCGGCAAACTGGCTCGGCGGAATAAAGTCCAATGGTGAGTTTCAACGTCCCTGCGGATGCCTACGCACGGTTCATGGGTCAGTACGCCGAGCCACTGGCAGGGCTGTTCGTGGAGCTGGCCGACGTGCGGCCAGGCCAGCACGCTCTCGACGTCGGGTGTGGACCCGGCGCGTTGACGGGATTGCTCGTGGACCGGCTGAGCGGGCCCGCAGTTGCCGCGATCGACCCGTCCGCTCCTTTCGTCGCAGCGACGGCGGCACGATTCCCTGACGTCGATGTGCGGTCCGGCGTTGCTGAACACCTCCCCTTTCAGGACGACAGTTTCGACCGGACCCTTGCCCAACTGGTCGTGCACTTCATGAGCGATCCCGTGGCTGGTCTACGCGAGATGGCCCGGGTCACCAGCCCTGGCGGCCTCGTCGCCGCGTGCGTCTGGGACCACGCCGGAGACACTGGACCGCTGGCCACGTTCTGGCAGGCCGTACGCGACATCGATCCCGGCGCATCCGATGAGTCTGACCTTGCCGGCACCCGAGAGGGCCACCTGGCCGAACTCTGCGAAGCGGCCGGCCTGGCATCCACCGAGTCCAGCAAGTTGACCGTACGAGTCCGGTTCGCGACATTCGCGGACTGGTGGGAGCCATACACCATGGGTGTCGGGCCCGCCGGCGCGTATGTCGCCCAGCTCGATGAGCCCGGGCGGGATGCTGTCCGGTCCCGATGCGCGCAGCGGCTGCCCGCCGCGCCGTTCGAGGTCAGCGCATCAGCCTGGTGCGTACGGGCTCGGGTGTAGGCATCTGCGGCAGCACGGAGGCGGCGTTCGGCGGCCCTGGTGCCCGCCCACTTCGACCGTGCACGAGGTGATGGTGGTGACTTCGCCGTTCACGAAATCACCGCATCCCGGCCGTTCAGGGGCGACCCGCCGATCAAGTTCCAACCTACGTCAGGTGCGAGGTGCGGGTAGACCTCGGCGAATCGATGCTCGGAGAACGCCTGTCCGATTTCTTCGATCGTTGACGCCATCATGCACACCCTCGGATTCGTTGTATGGCTGGAAGCGCATCCTCGGTCGTGACTGCGGCGGGGCGCAGCGAGTCGTCAGGTGAGCCGTATCCGCTGCTCGCCGCAGCGGATGTTGTCGCCGCGCTTGAGTTGGGCGCCGCGACGAGTCTCCAGTCGGCCGTTGACCTCGACCGCGCCCTCGACGAGCAGGGTCTTGACCGATCCCCCGGATTCCACCAAACCGGCCAGCTTGAGCAACTGTCCGAGTCGAATTCCGGCCTCGCCCACCGCTATCTCCTGCACGGCGCCGCCCACGGATCAGTCGCCGGGAAAGGCGGGATGCACGTGGGAATACCCGAATCTGCCCTTGATGCACAGGTTCCCGCGCGTGACGTCATGGTCCTTGGGCGAGTCGACCCGCACGATCTTGTTGTCCTGCACGTGCAGGTCGAGATTGCAGCCGACCCCGCAGAACGTGCACACCGTCCGGGTCGTGGTCTGCCTGGACTCATCCCAGGTGCCGTCCTGGCGCATGTCGTACTCAGACTTCGGCATCAGCGCCCCGGTGGGGCAGACCCCGATGCAGTTGCCGCAGTAGACGCAGGCAGAGTCGGTGAGCGGGGTGTCGTACTCGGTGGCGATGGTGGCATCAAAACCCCTGCCCGCCACCGAGATCGCGAAGGTATTCTGCGCATCCTCACCGCAGGCCTGGGTGCACTTATAGCAGAGGATGCAGCGTGCGTAGTCGCGGATGTAGAGCTCGTCGTCGATCTTGACCGGCTGGGCGACGTTGGCGGCAGTCAGTCCGTCAGGTACGTCGTGGTGTCCCGGCCGGCGACGATCACGCTCACCGGCGGCCGATGGCGGCGCCGGCGGGCCGTACCGATGCGCATCGACATCGTAGGCCTCGTTCCACCGCCGGACGTCGGGTCCGGCCAACGACATGTCCACAGAGGACCCCAGCAACTCCAGGACCATCCGGCGGCTGTGCCGGACCCGGTCGCTGTCCGTACGAACGACCATCCCCTCCTCGACCCGACGGGAGCAGGCCGGCACCAGGACCCGAGATCCCTCGACCTCGACCACGCAGACCCGGCAGGCGTTCACCGGCGCGAGGTTCTCCGAGTAGCAGAGCGTCGGGGTGTCCACACCCAACCCGCCGCAGGCGTCCAGGATGGTGGAACCTTCTGGTGCGCGAACTGTTTCGCCGTCGATCTCGAAATCCACGAGTCGGGAGATCGAGGCAATGACCGGCAGCCGCCGACGGGCGGGCGGGCCCGGTGGCGTCGCTGTACCTACGCCGCTGCCAGGTCGACCGCGGTGCCCGGATTCCAGCGCACCTTCGTCCTGGTTCGCCGGGCCGTCGACCGTCTCTTCTGATGCTCT